>NZ_AZND01000288.1:0-3876 GCF_000576205.1 Methylibium sp. T29
CAAGCCTCGGGCGGCGACGCTGGCGGCGGGCCGTCCGCGCGGGTCACCTTGAACCAGCGAACGGCACCCCCGCGCGCCAGCATCACGGCGAAGCGCAGCCCGCCGACGTCGACCGTCTCGCCGCGGCGCATGACGCGGCCGAGCTCGTGCGCCACCAGGCCCCCGATGGTGTCGAAGTCGTCCTCCGGCAGCGTGGTGTCGAACACGGCGTTGACCTCGGCGATGCCGGCGTCTCCGGCAACGCGCTGACTGCCGTCGGCCAGCGTGAACACGCCGGAGGCGTGGTCCTTGTCGTCGAACTCGTCCTCGATCTCGCCGACGATCTCCTCGAGCACGTCCTCGATGGTGATCAGTCCGGCCGTCTTGCCGAACTCGTCGATCACGATGGCCAGGTGGTTGCGGTTGGAGCGGAAGTCGCGCAGCAGCTCGTTCAGGCCCTTGGTCTCGGGCACGAACACCGCCGGGCGCAGCAGCGCGCGCAGGTTCAGCTCGGGCGCCCGGTGCAGCTTGAGCAGGTCCTTGGCCATCAGGATGCCGATGACGTTGTCGCGCTCGCCGTCGTACACCGGGAAGCGCGAGTGGCCGGTGTCGATCACCACCTCCAGCAGCTCGTCGTAGGGGGCACCGATGTCCAGCAGGTCCATCCGCGGCGCCGCCACCATCACGTCGCCGGCGGTCATGTCGGCCATGCGCAGCACGCCCTCGAGCATGATGCGCGACTCCGGCTCGATCAGCTCGCGCAACTCGGCATCGGCCAGCGTCTCGATCAGTTCGTCCTTGGAATCCGGGCCGGGCGAGAGGAACTCGACGACGCGTTCGAACAGGCTGCGTCGGTCGCCCGCCTTGTCGGCGTGGGGCGCTGCCTTGTCGCCTGCGCGGGCAGGTCGACCTGGTTGAGGCTCGGACACGGGCGGTGCCAAGAGTGGAGGAACGTCAAGAATACCCCAGCGCCATGACGGGCCCGCGCTGCAGCTACCATCTCGCCCCGGTCAGGCCTGCAGCTTGCTTGACAGCCCCGGGACCTTGATCGACAGTCGCCCACCCTCATGTGTGCGAGTCTCTTCACACGGCCGAGCGTCCACCATGTCACTGATACCTGCCACGATCCTCACGGGCTTTCTCGGCTCCGGCAAGACCACCCTGCTCAAGCGCGTGCTCTCAGAGGCCCACGGCCAGAAGATCGCCGTGATCGAGAACGAGTTCGGCGAGGAGAACATCGACAACGACATCCTCGTGACCGACAGCAAGGAGCAGATCGTCCAGATGAGCAACGGCTGCATCTGCTGCACGATCCGCGAGGACCTGCGCGCGACGCTGACCGACCTGGCTGCGAAGAAGCGCAAGGGCGAGCTCGACTTCGACCGCATCGTGATCGAGACCACCGGCCTGGCCGACCCCGGCCCGGTCGCACAGACTTTCTTCATGGACGACGAGATCGCCGAGAGCTACCTGCTCGACTCGATCCTGACGCTGGTCGATGCCAAGCACGCCGGCCAGCAACTCGACGACCGGCAGGAGGCGCGCCGTCAGGTGGGGTTCGCCGACCAGATCTTCCTGTCCAAGACCGACCTGGTCGCCAAGGACGCGACCGACGCGCTGATCCACCGCCTCAAGCACATGAACCCCCGTGCGCCGCTGCAGGCGGTGCACTTCGGCGAGGTGCCGCTGAAGGACGTGTTCGACCTGCGCGGCTTCAACCTGAACGCCAAGCTCGACATCGACCCCGATTTCCTGAAGGCCGACGACCACGAGCACCACCATCACGACCATGAGCACGGCGAGCACTGCGACCACCCGTCGCACGCGCACGGCCACCATCACGCCCACGACGACGACGTGAAGAGCTTCGTGTTCCGCTCCAACCGCCCGTTCAATCCGGCCAAGCTGGAGGAATTCCTCGGCACCATGGTCAACGTCTACGGTCCGCGGATGCTGCGCTACAAGGGCGTGCTGCGGGTGCAGGGCTTCGACAAGAAGGTCATCTTCCAGGGCGTCCACCAGCTGATGGGCAGCGACGTCGGCCCGCTGTGGGCGGCCGGGGAGACCCGCGGCAGCAAGATGGTGTTCATCGGCATCGACCTGCCGAAGGACGTCTTCCTCCAGGGGCTGGAGCAATGTCTGGCCTGAAGCGGCCCCTGGCGCCTGGCGCCGCACGTGGCATCGACACCACGTCGCTACAATGCGCGGCGCTTGACCCGGGCACGGCATCCACAGAGCATGCCCGGGTGAGGAAGACGTGAAGCCGCCGTGAGGAGATCCCCGCTGTGAGCAAGACCCCGGCCAAGGCCGCCCCCCGCCCCACCGCCAAGAAGGCGGCAGCGTCGCCGCCCGCCAAGAAGGGCGCTGCGACGAAGACGCCCGCGAAGGCGGCGGCGAAGCGACCGCCGGCCAAGCCCGCCGCCAAGCAAGCTCCGAAGAAGGCCGCCGCTCCGGCGGCCGCCGCCAAGACCACCGAAGCGGGCCCCCGCCCCGCCCCCTCCTGCCGTGAAGGCGCCCCGCCAAGCCGGCAGCGCCCCTCCTTGACAAGAAAGCAACGCCCCCGTCCGTGAGCCAGTCGATCCCTCCCAAAGCGCCTCCTCCGCCGGCACCGGTGAAGCCGGCCACCCGGCTGCGCGCCTCCAAGTCCGTCGCCGCCCCGGCCGACATCCACCCGCCGTCGATTCCGCTGCCGCCGCCGAGCCGGCCACCGGCCAGCAATGTCATCGACCTGCCGCGTCCGCCGCGCAAGATCGATCCGAAGCTCGCCAACGTCTGGAAGACCAAGGCCGGCCGCGACCTGACCGAGGACGAGTTGTTGTCGATGCCCGACAGCGAGTACATGAACGACAAGCAGTTGGAGTTCTTCCGGACCCGGCTGATGCAGCAGCGCAACGACCTGCTCGACAACGCCGGCGAAACCACCGAGCACCTGCGCGAGGACACGTCGATCGTGCCCGATCCGGCCGACCGGGCGACGATCGAGGAAGAGCACGCGCTGGAGCTGCGCACGCGCGACCGCGAACGCAAGCTGCTGAAGAAGATCTCGCAGTCGATCGCCCGCATCGAGGCCGGCGACTACGGCTTCTGCGACGAGACCGGCGAGCCGATCGGCCTGGGCCGCCTGCTCGCCCGACCGACCGCGACGCTCTCGCTCGAGGCGCAGCAGCGCCGCGAGATGAAGCAGAAGATGTTCGGCGACTGAGCGAGCCGTCCCGTCCTCGTCCTTCTACTTCTTTGAACCCGAGCTCGCTGCCGCGATGGCCGACGTCGACCCCGATCCCAAGGCCGGAGGCACCAGCTTCTTCCGCAAGGTGGTGAAGTTCGTCGCCAATCCGGCGACGGACTGGACCGAGCTCAACACACCCGGCGGGACCGAGGAGCCGCTGCAGAGCGGCTACGCCAAGAGCGAGCTCAAGGCGATGATCGAGCGCAAGCGGCGCAACGACTTCGTGCGCAAGCGCGAGTTCGACATGCTGCGCAAGATCCGCCGCGAAGGTCTGCCGGCCGACGGTCTGGCCGGCCTGCAGATCTCCGACCTGGACGATTCCGACCAATCGCGCTCCAACAGTGTGGCCCGTCCGGACGACGCGGCGGTCAAGGCCAAGATCGACGAGATCGAGCAGCAGATGGAAGGCGAGGTGATCGCCCGCCGCGCCAACCCGACGAAGCCCCCGGGGTTCTACACCGCCTCGACGGTGCAGGGCGCGCTCGACGAGCGGGCCGCGCCCATGAACGAGCCGTTCAACATCGACGGCGCGGGCGCCCCGTCGCCGTCCGACGCGGCCCCCGCCAGCGTGTCGTCGATCCCGGTGCTCGACGCTGCCGTCACGACGCCGCCGCAAGAAGGCCCTCTCGCCTGGGACGCGGCCCCTGCTCCCACCGCCGCGCCGGCCTCGC
>NZ_AZND01000289.1:0-3868 GCF_000576205.1 Methylibium sp. T29
TGGAGGCCGCGGGCCGCGTGCGCGCCATCGGGCGGGCCCGCGCGCAACGCTGGCTGGCGCCGCCGCTGGCCGGATTCACGACGAACTTGTTACTCCCTGCCGCGCTGCCGCTCACGTAGATTGGGTTCCACCGCATCGGCCACGACGCGCAACGAAAGGAACCTGACCATGAGCAGCAACAGCAGCACCCTCCGGACCACTCCCCCGGCGCGCACGGCACCCGCAGAGATCGTGCGCGAGTACGGCCCCTTCGACGGCGCCGAGCGCATCCACGGCGTGACGCACGACGGACAGCGCGTGTGGGCCGCCACCGGCGAGCGGCTGGTGGCCTTCGACCCCGCGAGCGGCGAGACCACGCGCACGCTGGCCTGCGCCGCCGGCGCCGGCACCGCCTTCGACGGCAAGCACCTGTACCAGATTGCCGAGGCGCGCATCGACAAGATCGACCCGGCCACCGGGCGGGTGCTGGCGTCCATCCCCGCGCCCGGCGAGGGCCGCGACTCGGGGCTCACCTGGGCCGAGGGCAGCCTGTGGGTGGGGCAGTACCTGGACCGCAGGATCCACCAGATCGACCCCGCCACCGGCAAGGTCCTGCGCACCATCGAATCCAACCGCCACGTGACCGGCGTGACCTGGGTGGACGGCGACCTGTGGCACGGCACCTGGGAAGGCGACGAGAGCGAACTGCGCCGCATCGACCCGGCGAGCGGCAGCGTGCTGGAGCGGCTGGAAATGCCCGCCGGCACCGGCGTGAGTGGGCTGGAGTCGGATGGGGCCGGGCTGCTGTATTGCGGTGGGGGGGCGAGTGGGAAGGTGAGGGCGGTGAGGAGGCCGAAGCACGACCGCGTGTGAATCGAACGGCTGCATCACAGAACACCGATCGGCTGTGAGCAAAGGATCTTGAGTCCTTGGGTAGACCGCCAAATCCTTCCGAAAACCCAGTATTGATGCGGGTTTGCGGCTTCTCCTTGCACACGGGATTTCGTGCACATGCGCCAAATGAGGCCCCCTCGCGTGCACATGATGCCGTAGGCCCGCAATCCTTTGCACGCCCAGCGTTCATGCGGCTTGGCGGCGCGAGATTGCACACGGCACCGCCAACTCGACCCGATTTGATGCTGTAGCGTGTGCACACGGTCTGGTGACTCGAAGACGGCGAGAGAGCACCCGGGGCATCACGTCCGCAGCACCGCGGCGACCAAGTCCATCGAGAGCGTCTGCTCAGGCACCTGTCTCGATAACATTCTTGGCTCCGGCAACCTGGAGTCACCCACCTGGAGCCAGGAAACGGATGGACCGCAATGGCAGGCGCCGCCTGGCTTGGTCCGTCAGTTTTTCGTAGTGCTCATCCCAAAGGTCAAAGAGCTTTTCCAGGCCGATCAGCGTAACGCGGCCAGTGCCAGTCGCCATCACGAGAAGAAACTTGCGCTTGGCGGCGTCAACACCCTCGGTGACTCGCCGAATGGCCTCGTTTTGATAGTCGCGGCCAGCGATGTCCGCGTTGATCGCGACGCCTTGCAGCGGTTGCGCGAACTTGCGCTGGTGATGCAGTCGCTCCAAGTCGTCCCGCGTGTAGAAGCCCGAAACCTTTCTAGGCGCATAGCGCTCACGATCCCAGAACTGGATCTCTTTGCCGTTCGTGAGGAAGATAAATGGGTCCTGGCCGAACTTCGCTTTGATGAGGTCGGCATAGTCTGCAGCCTGCCGCTTGCCTGCCAATTCGTCTCGCGACGTGCGCTTCGCTTCAACTACGGCTAGCGGCTTTCCGTCGCTACCAAGTAGCACGTAGTCCGCGAACTGCTGGGCGTTGTAACCCGCCTCATTTTCCTGCGCCGACAGAACGAATTCTTCGATCAGGCTTCGTCGCGACTTGTTCCAACCGGCGTGCGCTAACTGAGCGTCAACAAGTTGAGCGCGTGTGGTTGCCTCATTGGAATTCGGACTCGCCAAGTTGCTTCTCCCCTGCAGTCAGGTTGACGCCGGCCAGTGCCGAGCAAAGTCAAACGAAAGCTGGCGATGGTGCCGAATAGACAGCAGGTACACAGTGGCATTGACCTCCACGGCCGCGTACAGCATCAGGTAGTCACCATGCAGGTACTCGCGCAGAACGTTGGCCGAGCCTTCCGGCAGCGTGGCCAGTTGTGCCAGTGCCTCTGCCGATTGCGGCGGGTTGTCGAGGTAGCGCCGGCCAATGCGTGGGAATCGCGCCAGGTTGGGGATCACCGTGGCGCGCAGCTCGGCGAGCAGGTCGTCAAAGGCAAAGGCTGCGTCCGCCTCCGTCAGGAACGCCTCGATGGCATCCAGGCGTTTCAGGAAGCTCGCCGTCAGCTCGACCCGGTAGGCATCCTCAGCCACGCTTCTTGGCAGCCTTGAGGGTGGTAGCGCTGGCTCGGCGCTGTTGAATTTGGGCGAGGGCAGCATCCGCCGCGTAGGTACGGCCTGCCTCGATGTCGGCCAATCCACGCTTGGCATCGTCGATCAACAGGAGGTGGATGCGCTCGCGTTCCAGGCGGTGGTAGTAGTCCAGCCTGTCTGCGTCGATTAGCGCGACATAGCTCTCGCCGTTTTTGGTGATGATTTTCTCGGCACCGGCCTTCGCTTGGTCGGCGAGTTCGGAGAGGTTGGCGCGCGCCTGGGTGAATGGCACCACATCACTGGCTGAAAAGCCCATGGCTGGCTCCCTGGAGAGGGTGATGACAGAATTCTGTGCAGTCTATCTCACTACGGCTCGCGCAGCCAGGTCGGGCAGTCACCCCCAGGCCTGCGGTAGCGCCCCCGGTCCAGGCGCCACGCAACGTAACAACGCGCCGTGGTTCGCCCACGAGAAAGCCATCTTCAACGGAGACATCTCCTATGCGGCCCTGGCCTAAACAGTCGCCTGCTTTCCTATTCGATAACTGAGATGCTGAGATGGCCTATTACTCGGCCACCGCCGCATTGCGGCCGTAAACGGAACGCTGGCTCGAGCCAACCACTGACATGATCTCAATCCGTCTCGCGCCCTCACCCCCCACCCTCGCCCTCAACTGCCCACACCCCCCCTCCACATCCTGCCCTGCTGACCTTCTCAGCTTGGTCAGCACGCCGCGCCGGTGCAGCGCGCCGGCCATCGCCACCGCGCGCTCCCAGGCCGGGCGCCGGAAAGCCAGTCCGTCCACGGTGTTGTAGGGAATGAGGTTCATCACCGCGTAGCGGCCGGCCAGCAGGCGCACGATGCCGTCGAGCTCGTCGTCGCCGTCGTTCACGCCGTCGATCAGCGTCCACTGGTACTGCACCGGGTAGCCGGTGGCGCGGGCGTAGCGCTCGCCGTGGGCCACCAGGTCCTCGGGATCGATGCGCGGAGCGCGCGGCAGCAGTTGCGCGCGCAGCTCGGGCTTGGTGGTGTGCAGAGACAGCGCCAGGGCGGGCTTCACGGCACCTTGCGGCAGGCGCTCGAACACGCGCTCGTCGCCCACGGTGGAGAACACCAGGTTCTTGTGGCCCACGCCTCCGGCGGTGCCCAGCAGCTCGATGGCCTCGAGCACGTTGTCCAGGTTGTGCGCGGGCTCGCCCATGCCCATGAACACCACCTTCTTCACCGCGCGCTGGCGCCGTGCCAATGCCACCTGGGCCACGATCTCGGCGCTGCCCAGCTGGCGCAGCAGGCCGCCCTGGCCGGTCATGCAGAACACGCAACCCACCGCGCAGCCCACCTGGGTGGACACGCACAGGCCGTCGCGCGGCAGCAGCACGCTCTCCACCGTCTGGCCGTCGGCCAGCGCCACCAGCAGGCGGGCCGAGCCGTCTTCGGCCGGGTGCTCGGAGCGCAGTTGCGCCAGGCCCTGCAGCTCGGCCTCCAGCGCCGGCAGGGCCTCGCGCAGCGCGAGCG
>NZ_AZND01000290.1:0-3864 GCF_000576205.1 Methylibium sp. T29
GCCCGCGCGACGCCGCGCCGGCGCTGCCGCGCTGCTGGCGTTGCACGCTGGCGCCGTCGGCCAGATGGGCGTCGCACCACAGATCGAAGCTGCGTTTGCCGTGGGTGGGAATCGGGGCGGCGCGACCGCTCCTGGCGGTGGACTTGCGGGCCATGGTGTCTCCAGGGAGCGCGTGAACCGCGCTTCATGCGCCGATGTAGCTTCGGCCGCGCAGCCCGTCAATCCTGCGAAGCCTCGGACCGGGGGCGGGCCTCGTGCGGCCCCCGTCACCTTCGCTCCCTAGAATCGCGCTTCGCTCAACAACGGATCTGCCAAGGCAGCACGAACATGTTCGATCAAGAGGATGAAGGCACGCGCATCGGCGTCTGGACGGCCCTGGCCGTGGTGTTCCTGGTGGTGGCCGGCCTGATCGGCGGCCTCGCGATCCGGGCGATGAACGCCGCTGCGGGCGGTGATGGAGCGCAGGCCGTGGCGGGCACCGAGACGCTGGCCTTCGTCGACGGTCCGCTCGAGGGCGAGGTGGTCGGTACGGTCTACTTCGCGGTCGGCCAGGCCGTGCTGCCGGACGGCGCGCTGGTGGCGCTGGACAAGGCGATCCAGGCCGTGAAGGACGCGCCTCAGCAGCGCGTCGTGCTGTCGGGCTTTCATGACGCCAGCGGTGCTGCGGCTCTGAACGCCGAACTCGCCAAGGCGCGCGCGAAGGCCGTGCGTGCGGCGCTGGTGGCCGAGGGCGTGGACGCGGCGCGCATCGCGCTGCGCAAGCCCGACGTGACGCTGGGCGACGGCGCCGCGCCGGAAGCGCGTCGCGTGGAGATCCGGCTGGTGGAGTGATTCTCGCGAGACCCTCTCCCACGTGCGGGGGAGAGGGCGGGACACCGAGGGCTATTCGCCCAGCAGCGGCCGCAGGTAGCGCCCGGTGTGGCTCGCCGGATTGGCGGCCACGTCCTCGGGCGTGCCCACCGCCACCACCTGGCCGCCGCCGGCGCCGCCTTCGGGACCCATGTCGATCAGCCAGTCGGCGGTCTTGATGACGTCGAGGTTGTGCTCGATCACGACGATGGTGTTGCCGGCGTCGCGCAGCTGGTGCAGCACCTTCAGCAGCAGGTCGATGTCGGCGAAGTGCAGGCCGGTGGTCGGCTCGTCGAGGATGTAGAGCGTGCGGCCGGTGTCGCGCTTGCTCAGCTCGAGCGCGAGCTTGACCCGCTGCGCCTCGCCGCCCGACAGCGTCGTGGCGCTCTGCCCCAGTGTGATGTAGCCCAAGCCCACGTCGAGCAGCGTCTGCAGCTTGCGCGCGATGCTCGGCACGGCGCTGAAGTAGGCGTGGGCGTCCTCCACCGTGAGGTTCAGCACCTCGGTGATGTTCCTGCCCTTGTAGAGCACCTCGAGCGTCTCGCGGTTGTAGCGCTTGCCATGGCAGACGTCGCAGGGCACGTAGACGTCGGGCAGGAAGTGCATCTCGACCTTCAGCACGCCGTCGCCCTGGCAGGCCTCGCAGCGCCCGCCGGCCACGTTGAACGAGAAGCGGCCCGGTCCGTAGCCGCGCTCGCGCGCCGCCGGCACCTCGGCGAACAGCTCGCGGATCGGCGTGAACAGGCCGGTGTAGGTCGCCGGGTTGGAGCGCGGCGTGCGGCCGATCGGGCTCTGGTCGACGTTGATCACCTTGTCGAAGTGCTCGATGCCGTCGATCTCGTCATGCGGCGCCGGGTCGAGATGGCTCTGGTAGAGCTTGCGCGCCACCGCCGCGTACAGCGTGTCGTTGACCAGCGTGCTCTTGCCGGAACCCGACACGCCGGTCACGCAGGTCAGCAGGCCGACCGGGATCTCGACGCTCACGCCCTTGAGGTTGTTGCCGCGCGCGCCGGCGATGCGCAGCGCGGTGATCGCACCGCGTTCGGCCCAGGCCCGCTGGCCGGGCGTGGGTTCATTCTTGCCGGCCTTGCGCGGCGGCAGGCCGGCCGCGGCGACAGCGTCGATGTGCGGCGTGGCGTCGCTGCGCCACGGCGTGCGCTGCCGCGGCACCGCGATGCGCAGCGCGCGGCCGAGGTACTGGCCGGTCAGCGATTCGGGCGCCGCGCATACGTCCGCGAAGCACCCTGCGCGATCACGCGGCCGCCGTGCACGCCGGCGCCCGGGCCCATGTCGATCACGTGGTCGGCGGCGCGGATCATGTCCTCGTCGTGTTCCACCACCAGCACGCTGTTGCCGATGTCGCGCAGGTGCTTCAGCGTCGCGATCAGCCGGTCGTTGTCGCGCTGGTGCAGGCCGATGCTGGGCTCGTCGAGCACGTACATCACGCCGGTCAGGCCGGAGCCGATCTGGCTGGCCAGGCGGATGCGCTGCGCCTCGCCGCCCGACAGCGTGTCGGCGCTGCGGTCCAGGCTCAGGTAGTTGAGCCCCACGTCGTTCAGGAACTTGAGCCGCGACGAGATCTCGCGCACCACCTTGTCGGCGATCTCCGCCTTCGCGCCCTGCAGCCGCAGCCCGTCGAACACCTGCTGCGCCTCGCGCAGCGTCGCGTGCGCGATCTCGTAGATCGGCCGCGCCGTGCCGCTCGCCACGTCGACCAGCTTCACGTGGCGCGCCTCGCGCCGCAGCCGCGTGCCGTGGCAGTCGGGGCAGGGCTTGGCGGCCTGGTAGCGCGCCAGGTCCTCGCGCACCGCGACCGAGTCGGTCTCGCGGTAGCGTCGCTCGAAGCTAGGATGATCCCTTCGAAGGGATGCGAGCGCTTCACGCTGCGCTTCTTGCCGCTCGCGGCCTCGCTGGCGTAGACGAAGGCGATCTCGGTCTCGCCCGAGCCGTGCAGCAGCACCTGCCGGTGCTCGGGCGCGAGCTGCTCGAACGGCGTGTCGGTGTCGAAGCCGTAGTGCCGCGCCACGCTCTCCAGCATCGAGTGCGTGTAGGCATTGCGCCGGTCCCAGCCCTTGATCGCGCCGCTGGCGAGGCTGAGCGACGGGAAGGCGACCACGCGCTCCGGGTCGAACACCGTCACCTCGCCGAGCCCGTCGCAGCTCGGGCAGGCGCCCGCCGGCGAGTTGAACGAGAACAGCCGCGGCTCCAGCTCGGCCAGCGAGTAGCTGCAGATCGGGCAGGCGAACTTCGCGGAGAACAGGTGTTCCTGGCCGGAATCCATTTCCCACGCGATCGCGCGGCCGTCGGCGAAACGCAGCGCGGCCTCGAAGCTCTCGGCCAGGCGCTGTCCCATCTCGGGCCGCACCTTGAGCCGGTCGATCACCACGTCGATGTCGTGCTTCTCGTTCTTCTTCAGCTTGGGCAGGTCGGTGATCTCGTGCACCGCACCGTCGATGCGGAAACGCACGTAGCCACGCGCCTGCATGTCCTCGAACAGCTCGCCGTGCTCGCCCTTGCGCTCGCGCAGCACCGGCGCCAGGATCATCAGCGCGTGTCCTCGGGCAGCGCCAGCACCGCGTCGACCATTTGGCTCACGCTCTGGGCCTGCAGCGGCAGTTCGTGGTCGGGGCAGAACGGCGTGCCGGCGCGGGCGTACAGCAGGCGCAGGTAGTCGTGAATCTCGGTGACGGTGCCGACGGTCGAGCGCGGGTTGTGCGAAGTGGCCTTCTGCTCGATGCTGATCGCCGGCGACAGGCCCTCGATCACGTCGACGTCGGGCTTGTCCATCAACTGCAGGAACTGCCGCGCATAGGCGCTGAGGCTCTCGACGTAGCGGCGCTGGCCCTCGGCGTACAGCGTGTCGAAGGCCAGGCTCGACTTGCCCGAACCCGACAGCCCGGTGATCACCACCAGCTGCAGGCGCGGGATGTCGAGGTCGATGTTCTTCAGGTTGTGGGTGCGCGCGCCGCGCACGCGGATCGTCGCGGCGGGCTCGGCGGCCGGCAGGCGGCGCGG
>NZ_AZND01000291.1:0-3766 GCF_000576205.1 Methylibium sp. T29
CGAGGCGAAGGACGAAGCCGCGCCCGCCGCGCTGCCCGACGACCTGCTGCTGGCTGTTGCGACCACGGCACCCGCCGTGGCGGCGACCGGTGGCGACGCTGCACCGCCGACCTACCGCACCCGCATCCCGGCCGCGGCCAGGGTCGACTACCGCCTCAGCCGCGGCGCCATCACCGGCAGCGGCGAGATCGACTGGCGACCGCAGGGCAGCGGCTATGTGCTGCGGCTCGAGGGCCGGGTGCCGATCATCGGCACGCTGATCACGCAGACCAGCCGCGGCGGCTTCGACGCCGCCGGCCTGGCGCCGGAGCGCTACACCGACAAGCGGCTGCGGCGTGCCGAGCAGGCGGCCAGCTTCCAGCGCGGCGCCGGGGTGATCAGCTTCTCTGGGCAGAGCCCGGAGCAGCCGGTGACGCCCGGCGTGCAGGACCGCCTGAGCGTGATGCTGCAGCTCGCGGCCATCGCCAACGCCTGGAGCAAGCCGCCGCCGGCCGGCGAGCACTTCCTGATCCGGGTGGTCGGGGCGCGTGGCGATGCCCACGTCTGGTCGCTGCGCTTCGAGGGCCTGCAGTCGGTCGACACGCCGGCCGGCAGCGTGCGTGCACTGCGCTTCCTGCGCGAGCCCGAGGGCCCGCAGGACACCCGCGCCGAGTTCTGGCTCGACCCGGCCCGCCAGTACCTGCCGGTGCGCGCCCGCCTCACCGACGGCAGCAGCGACGCGTTTGAACTGCTGCGGGTGAACTGAGTCGAACCCTGCAGGCGATGGGGTTCCTGGCTTGAAATTTGCGTCAGCCCCATCACCTGGCCCTCAAAGGGGAAGTCCATGCAGATGCTCTACAACTCCGACAGTTTCGCCGTGGTGCAGTTCGAGGTGGCGTCCGAGGAACCGGACGTCCGCGAAGGCGTGCCCGGGCTGACGCGGGGCGGCTACGAGATCGTCGACAAGTTCGCGCGCAAGGAGATCTTCATCGAGGGCGCCCTGGCCGCGAGCTTCCGCGAGGGCGTGGACGCGCTGATCGAGACCTCGCCGTCCGAAGAGGAGATCGACGCCTATGTCAGTCGCTACGCGGCGCTGATGCAGCAGCCGCTGGTGCTGCACTGACGGCGGGCGCCTCCGGAGGCACGGCGGCTTCGGCGTCGGTCGCAGCGAGCGGTTCCTTCGCGGGCGCCGCGCTCTGCGGCTCGGCCGCCGCCGCCTGCACCACCAGGTGCACGAACTGCAGCTTCGCCACCACCGGCCGTGGCAGCACGAAGGGGTAGAAGTCGTGCTGGCCCATGCTGCGCGACAGCTCGTTGAGCACGCTGGTCAGGGCCACCCATTCGTTGACGAAGCCCAGGAAGTGGGCGGCGCCGGGATCGTCGGGGCGCCACAGCACGTCGGCTCCGAAGGGCTCGATCTCGATCGCCACCGTGCGGGCGTCGAGGCCGAAGCTGAGCGCGGTGTCGTGCGTGTCGACCATGTGCAGGTAGTGCGCCCAGGTCTCCGCCCAGTCCTCCCACGGGTGCGTGCTGGCATAGCTGCTCACGTGGCGCTGCGCCCAGTCGGGCGCCGGCCCGTTGGCGTAGTGGCGCTGCAGCGCCGCGGCGTAGTCGTCGCGCTCGTCGCCGAACAGCTCGCGGTAGCCGTCCAGCCAGGGTGTGCCGTCCACCAGCCGGTCCCAGTAGTAGTGGCCCACCTCGTGGCGGAAGTGCCCCAGCAGCGTGCGGTAGGGCTCGCGCATCGCGGCGCGGATGCGTTCACGCACCGCGTCGTCGGCCTCGTCGAGATTCAGCGTGATCAGGCCGCTGGCATGCCCCGTCATCACCGCGGGCGCGCCGGGCAGCGGCGCCAGCACGTCGAACATCAGGCCGCGTTCGGCGTCCCGGTCGTCGCCGGCCACGCGCGACGCGACCGGCAGGCCCAGCGAGATCAGCTGCGACACCAGGCGCCGCCGGGCCAGCTCGATGCGGCGCCACAGCTCGGCATGGTCGGGTTGCGTCAGGTCGGGAATGGTGCGGTTGAGCCGGCAGGCCTGGCACAGCGGCTGGAAGCGGCCGTCCGCCGAGGCCGGCACCAGCCAGTTGCAGCCGGCGATGGTGTCGAAGTTGCCGCAGCGCCGGTACAGCGTCTGCGCGTCGCCCTCCACGTGCCAGGTGGTCTCCTCGGGGCCCGGATCGAGGGCCAGCACCTGCCCGCGCCGCGGCTCGTAGCCCAGCGCGGCGCCGCAGCCGTGGCACAGGCTGTTGCGGAAGAACACCGGCCGGCCGCAGCGGCAGCGGTAGCTGCGCGGCACGCGCGGCGTCGGCAGGCCGGCGTCGGTCGGGTTCGTCGGCAGATCGGCAAGATCGGTCATCAGGGGCTCCGCGGCCGTGGGGGCGCCGCTGCGAACGAGTGTGTCATGCAGCGGCCGTTCCGTTGCCGGTTGTGCAAGGCCTTGCACACCGAAGCGATCTGTTGCACGGCGGCCCACGCACGGCCGCGGCCGTGGCCGCGCAGGCGATAGAAGCCGATACTGTCCGTCCGCGTCTCCACTCCCTCTTCTTCACGCATCCCATGTGCCAGCTGCTCGGCATGAACGGCAACACGCCGACCGACATCGTGTTCAGCTTCACCGGCTTCGCGACGCGCGCGGTCGAGCTCAAGGACGGCTTCGGCATCGCCTTCTTCGAGGGCCCCGGCGTGCGCTGCTTCGTCGACCACCACAGCGCCAACGATTCGCCGGTGGCCGAGATGGTGCGGCGCTACCCGATCCGCAGCCGGCACGTCATCTCGCACATCCGCAAGGCCACGCAGGGCGGCGTGGCGCTGCAGAACACCCATCCCTTCGTGCGCGAGCTGTGGGGCCGCTACTGGGTGTTCGCCCACAACGGCGACCTGAAGGACTTCCACCCCAAGCTGCACGCCGCCTTCCATCCGGTCGGCGACACCGACAGCGAGCGCGCCTTCTGCTGGCTGCTGCAGGAGCTGGCGAAGAACCACGCGTCGGTGCCGAGCGTGCGCGACCTGACCGAGACGCTGCGCGAGCTGGCGCCGCCGGTGGCCCGCCACGGCAGCTTCAACTTCCTGCTCAGCAACGGCGACGCGCTGTGGGCGCACGGCGCCACGCGGCTGCACTGGCTGGTGCGCCAGCACCCGTTCCGCCACGCGCGGCTGCAGGACCAGGATCTGACGGTGAACTTCGCCGAGCACACCACGCCGAACGACCGCGTCGCGGTCATCGTCACCGAACCGCTGACGGCCGACGAGGACTGGCAGGCCTTCGCACCCGGCGAACTGCGGGTGTTCCAGGACGGGCAGGCGCTCGACGCCTGAACCGGCACGCCACGCGATGGACCTGCTGATCAACGGCCACTTCGTGCCGCTGCCCGACGAGGCCGTCGACCCGGCGATGCCGCTGCTGTGGGTGCTGCGCGACGTGCTGCAGCTCACCGGCAGCAAATACGGCTGCGGCATTGGGGCCTGCGGCGCCTGCACCGTGCGGCTCGACGGCGTGCCTGCGCGCTCCTGCGTCACGCCGCTGTCCGCGGTCGGCGGCAGGGCGGTGCAGACCATCGAGGGCCTGGGCAGCGCCGAGCGGCCGCATGCGCTCCAGCGCGCCTGGGTGCTGCACCAGGTGCCGCAGTGCGGCTACTGCCAGAGCGGCCTGCTGATGGCCGCCGCGGCGCTGCTCGAACGCCAGCCGCGGCCGAGCGATGCCGACATCGACGCGGCCCTCACCAACCTCTGCCGCTGCGGCACCTACCCGCGCGTGCGTGCCGCCATCCACACGGCCGCGGCGGCACTGGC
>NZ_AZND01000292.1:0-3743 GCF_000576205.1 Methylibium sp. T29
AAGGTGCTTCACTGGACCGCAGGAATACCTCGCTTCAAGCACTACCAGAACGCGCGCCGCTCGAAAGACTGGTTTCGCGAGATGGAGGAAATGAATGGCTGACGTGAAACTCAACGGCGTTGACGCTCTCGTTGCCAAGCTCGATGCGCTGAAGTACGAAACCCGCTACAAGGCTGGCCGCTTCGCTTTGAGGAAGGCTGCCCAGGTCATCAGGAACAGAGCCCGGGAAGCCGCGGCTGCTTTGGATGACGCCGAGACGGGCCGGAAGATCGCCGACAACATCACCGAGAAGTGGAACAACCGCCTCTTCAAGAGAACTGGTGACCTTGCTTTCCGCGTTGGTGTTCAGGGCGGGGCCAAGGTCACCGTCAAGGGCAACCCAGATGAGGGCGCGAAGTCCCCAACGCCGCACTGGCGGCTGCTGGAGTTCGGCACCGAGAACATGGCTGCTCGTCCGTTCATGCGTCCTGCTGGCGAGCAATCCGCTCAAGCCGCGACAGACGAGTTCATCCGCCAGTACGGCAAGGCGATCGATCGCGCCATCAAGAAGGGTCGTTGATGTATCCGCCTGTCTTCCCTGCCGTCGCCGCATCGACGGCGGTCAAGGCATTGCTCGGCTCCAACCCCGTCCGCTTCTATCAGTTCGGTCTCGCTCCGCAGAACGTCCAGAAGCCCTATGCGGTCTGGCAACGAGTCTTTGGAGCCCCCGAGAACTACTTGGGCAGCACGCCCGACATCGACACGTTCTCGATCCAGATCGATGTGTACGCATCGCCCGACTCCTCGGGCGCAAACACCGCTCGCAATGTGGCTCAGGCGATCCGTGACGCGATCGAGCCGCACTGCCACATCACATCCTGGCTCGGGGAGTCCGTAGACCCCGACACGATGTCACATCGCTTCTCTTTCCAATCTGATTGGATTACGGCAAGATAGGAACATGCCGTACACGTACAGAGAGATTGCTGACGGAGCGCTTCGCTGCAATACTTGCCTTGAGTACAAACCTTGTGATAGTTTTTACAAGGACTCAAAGGCCAAGGGCGGCTTAGGTTATCGCTGCAAGGTATGCGTTAACGCAAGAGCCAAGAGATGGTCCGAAGAGAATCGTGAGCTGCGAAGGAGCGTTGCCAAGCAGTTTCATCTTCGTAATCCTGAGAAGGCTGCAGCCTATAGCTCTTCTCACTGGCGACGCAACAAAGACAATCCGGAGTTCAGGCTCAAGGCATGGATGAGGACTGTATTGAGAAGGTGCATTGTTCGAAAGGACGATGCCAGAACCAACGAAGTCTTCGGTTATTCTGTGCATGACTTGATATCTCATATTGAGCGGCAATTCTTGCCCGGCATGAGCTGGAGGAATTTCGGCGAATGGCACATTGATCACATTGTTCCGCTGTCTGCGTTTCAGATTGAAGGCGAACACGACCCTAAGTTGAAAACTGCATGGGGCCTTCCTAACCTCAGGCCGTTATGGGCCGCAGACAACTTGAGGAAGAACGCTAAGCGCATTTATCTGATCTAAGAGACCCATTGCTCAATCAAGGCCCGCCGCGTGCGGGCTTTTTTATTGCCCGTCGATAAGCCGGGAGCTTTCGCAACCAAGCCGCCTACAGGGCGGCTTTTTCGTTTCTGAAGGGAAACATCATGGCCGTTAAGACCCAGGGCAGTGAACTGTTCTTCATCGACCCAGCGACCGATCTCGTCACCGAAGTCGGTTGCGTTACCACCATCAGCGGCCTGACGGCTGCGCGTGACCAGATCGAGACAACCTGTCTCAGTGACGACGCGCGGACCTACGAAAGCGGCCTCGCCACTCCCGGGGCGGCCACCTTCGGCATCAACTTCGATCCCTCCGACGCTTCGCACGTCCGGCTCCATGAGCTGTACGTCGCCGGCACGAAGTTCGAATGGGCGCTTGGATGGTCCGACGGTACGGCTAGCCCGACGGTCGACACCAACGCGACCTTCAACACGCCCGCGACTCGATCGTTCATCGTGTTCAACGGCTACATCTCCGACCTGCCGTTCGACTTCGCGCTGAACACGGTGGTGTCCTCGACTGTCTCGATCCAGCTCAGTGGCTTCCCGGTCCTGGTGCCGAAGGCATGAAGCTCGCCGAGCTGAAGGCCAAGGGTGGGTTCGTCCCGTCTGAGCTGGTCGCCAAGGATGTGACTTGGAAGCGGGGTGACGAGGAACTGGCCTTCACGATCTACGTGAAGCGCCAGAGCTTCGGTGCCATGGAGAAGCTCTTCTCCGGCGACAGCGATCAAAGCAAGTCCGCCAAGTTCATCTCCGAATGCATCTTCCTTGGTGAGAACGGCAAGGAGCGGATCAGCTACGAGGACGCCTACCAACTTGACCCGGGGCTGGCTGCTGTGTTTGCGCAGGCGGTCAACGAGGTCAACGGGGCCAAGCCAAAAAACTGACGGCCGCCGATGAGCTGTGGCACGAGCTTGTGCTGCACGGAGTCGGCGGCAGGACGGTTGAAGAGGCCAAGGACCGCATGTCCTACCAAGAAGCCATGGCATGGGCTGAGTACATCCGCCGACGTGGCTCGTTGAACTGGGGCATGCGACTGGAGAGCGGTTTCGCCTTGCTTGCGACGCAGATCAATCGAGCGCTCGGCGGCAAGGCTGAGTTTGAGGACTTCATGATGCACAAGGACGTGGTAGAGGCCGACATCTCTGATGTCGCGAAGCTGCTCGGCGTTCGGGGGGTCAAGTAATGGCAGCGCGCAGCCTCGGCACCCTTACCTTGGATTTGGTTGCCCGCATTGGTGGCTACACAGCCGGCCTAGATAAAGCTGAGCGCGAGGCCAAGAAGCGTGCCCAGGCTATCGAGAGGGCGTTCGACGGCGCCGCCAACATCGCCACCGCCGCGCTTGCTTCGATCGGCGCTGCCGGCGTCGCTGCGTTTGCTGTTCTGAACCAGCAGATCGGCAATGTCGCAAACTTCAAGGATCTTGAAGAAACCACCGGGGCTAGTGCCGAAAGCCTGGCGTCCCTATCGGTCGCTGCCGCTGTTGCCGGGACTTCCGTCGACGAGATCGCGAACGCCAGCCTCAAGCTAACCAAGAGCCTGACTGGCGTTGACGATGAGTCCAAGGCGGCCGGCGCTGCTCTGGTTGCCCTTGGTCTGTCGATCGAAGAGTTCAAAGCGCTCGATCCAGTCGAGCGAATCGACGCCCTGACGAAGGCGTTTGCCAAGTTTGAGGACGGCTCGGAAAAGAGTGCTGTCGCGATGGCGCTGTTCGGCAAGACTGGAGCAGAGCAGCTCAAGGTCTTCAAGGCGCTTGAGGAGCAGGGCGGCCGGACAACTGTTCTGACTCAGCAGCAGATCGACCAGGCCGACGCTTACGCCGACGCCCAAGCGAAGCTCAAGGCTGAGTTTGAGCAGTTTGCCCAGGTCCAATCTGCGCAGTTGATCCCTGTGCTCGTTCAGGTGCAAGAAGCCTTTGAGGCGATCTTCAAGAACGAGACAGCGGTAGAAGTCATCACGACCGTTCTTGGCGCGGCGGTCAAGGCTGCGATTGTCATTTTCCAGACGCTCGCGATCGTCGTCTCCGATGTGGGCTTTGTCTTCCTAGGGGTTGGTCGAGAGATCGCGGCGTGGGCGGCGCAGTTCGCCGCGCTTGGTCGCGGTGACTTGAAGGGATTCCGGGCTATCAGTGAAGCTGTCAAGGAAGACGCTGCCAGGGCCCGTGCAGAGTTGGACAAGTTCCAGGCCCAGATTATGTCGAT
>NZ_AZND01000293.1:0-3722 GCF_000576205.1 Methylibium sp. T29
CCTTAACGGAAAGCTGATTCCATTCAGCTCTTGGCCAACAAAGGTCGGCCCAAAAGGCAATGCCAGCCTGCAGTCACTGCTCTTCTCGCTTGATCCCTGGGCAATCATCGACCAGACCATCAAGACTTCATGCCCTTCGGCAGCACGCCCCGAAGCCCTCGCGTGCATGAATCAAGCGCGCGACTTCTTCGAAGGTGCTGTAGACACACAGCGTGTGTCAGCCCGCCCGCTGGCGCTTTACTACTGCTTCATGAACCTCGTGAAGGCGTTCTGTCTCACTCGCGGAACGCGGCCAACGTTCAACAAAGCTCAGCACGGACTCTCCGAGATGCTCCGCGCACCAGGCAACCGTGAGCTTGCTGATGCCTTCCTGCGGGCGTTCGTAAGCCCCAATGGCAGCGGAGACCTGCAGAACTTTTCCGAGTTCATGCTGGCTCTGGCTGGCGCTGGGCTAGCTGCCAATCAGGACTACGACGTACCCGTGCTCCTACCGCAAATCCTTCCAGGTCACAGATTGTGGTCTTCGGCGGCAAACAAGAAGGAACGCTTCATCGCGGTCCACGATATCCGCCCCTACCTCAACAAGGCCACGCGGGAACTTTGGCTGAACCTCTATTTCGTCTCAGACGACCTCTCCCGAATCGGCGTAACCATCACACGATTCCTTGCCGAGTCGAAACTTGGACCGGCGTTCATACAAGTCACCTGCGACGAAACCGATAGTGCTTTGCGCGAGCTGATCTGCTTCCAGCAAGTCGCACCGATCGTTTGCCCGAACACGAAGTACGCAAACTCACTTCAGTCGCTCTTCGATTCGATTCGGGGTTTGCTCTGGGCGACCGTCTCAACGGTTCCCCCATATCGCAGGCACTACGTCTACCTGCGACCGGCTGCAGAGGACACACAGACCTTACATCAGCTGCTCTCCATCTACATCCTCTCGTACTACTTGGGCTCAATAACGCGCTATCGCCCGCACCACTTCCCCGCTATCAACGATGGTGCCTTTGGCCCTCGCATTCAGGACTTCATCTCTGGTCAGGCGCAACAGTTCTTGTATCTCTTGGCCTCCGAGTTCGCTCGCCGCGAGATCGCCAAGCCCTCAATCCTCTAGCCGCGATGCCGCCTAACTTGTCGGTCAACCGGACCCGCTACGGCAGCCGTCGTAAGGCCGGGCTGCGGCGCTTCGCACTATCCTCGCATCCCAGTCTTACGCCGTCCGCCTCCGCGGTCCGGTTACCTTAACGTTAGGCGTCACACAACACCCGCCCTGCCAATGCCCAGCAAGCCCGAACAATCCCTGCCGCTTAGTCGCCGAGTTCTCTACGGGATCACGAACTGGGCCTTGCTGGTTGCGGGTCTCGCGAACCTTGCTGCCGGAACCTTCGCCGCGTTCAGCGATAGTCCAGCTGTTGCCGCAACATCACTAACCGCTGGCCTGGTACTTCTGTTCGCGGCAACGGTGGACCGCTTCGAGTCATTCAAGGGTCTTGGCATCGAAGCCAAGACCCGACAACTAGACGAGAAGATCAATCAAGCTGACGAGGCTCTGAAGCGTCTCCGACAGATGACTGAGCTCACAGGTACTGCGCTGATTGACTTGAACTGCAAAATGGGTCGCTTCGACTCAGCGCCAAGTCCGCGTGAGTTCTTCGCTCTGGCAGATCGAATCAGAGAGCTCATGCGCAGCTTAGGGTCGACCGAACAGGCGATCTCACTGGCTCTGGCACCCTGGGCCAAAACTCTGTGCTTTGATATCGCCCGTGCGAAGGCTGACCCATTGAACAGGGTCATTCGCCTGAAGATGGAAGCGCTAGAGCGTGAGCGCCAAGCGATACCCCAGCCGATGCACACTGATGATCCAACACTGCTACGCGTCAATCAACAGATGCGCGCGTTGTCGGAGTTCCAGACTTCTCGCCTTCGGAGCCTCCACAAACTTGCTTTGGAGGACTTCCCAGACAAGTTTATGGCCTTGTTTACCGACGTTCCGATGACTGAAGATGTGGAACTCATCCCTTTACGTCAAGAGGCCAGTCGCTTTGCTGGCGGCATGCTCTCCCTGGTGAAGTCGCGCGAGCTCGCTGATCGCGAGTTGTGGATCGAGGCGTTGAATGCGGCGCGAGAGCAGTGACGCCTAATCCCTCGCTCGAGCGGACTGGCCCCAGCAAGCCGGGTCATGCAGCTCATGTCAAACGTTAGGCGTCGCAAGCACCCTCCATGCGCACGTTCCGGAACACGATATTCCCCGATCTGAAATGCCCGGACCATGGCGTCTATGACGTCTGGCCATGTCCGTGGCCTTCCTGCAAGAACGGCATACCTGAAGACTCATTCCAGGTTGACCCACTCGTGGAGGGCGAAGAGCCTGAGGTCTATTCGCGAAGGGAATGGAGGACTGTTGCGCGAGAGCCCTACTACAGTTGGGACGGGACCAAACTACCGAACTGGTTCACCGTCCAGAAGGTGGCCTGGAACGAGGCGCGGCGGCTTGGTATGGTCGACTCTGCTCAACCCGAACTCATCTACCACTACACCGGGGTCGAAGCGTTCTTTGGAATCGTGCAGAGCGGAAATCTGTGGCTATCCGACTACTCGTACCTGAACGATACGCGCGAACTGTCGCACGGCGCCGACCTGATCGCTGAGGTCGCCACGGAGTTTCTGTCGCAGGAGTCGCGCCCGAAGGCAGGCGAGTTGCTGCAGCATTGGATCAAAGCTCTAGCCGCGCCAGTTCACCGGGTCTGTGTCGCATCATTCTCAGCGGCAGGGGACAGCTTGAGTCAATGGAGGGCCTACGGCCCGATTGCGATCGGCTTTGAGCCTCGCGATGTTTCTCTACATGCGTACAGGGCGAATCTTCGTCCCGTTGAGTATCTGAGAGAGCGCCAACGTGCCTTGGTCGAGGTTCACCTTCACCACACCAGGGAAGCGTACCTACGTGATCTGCACGAAGGGCGTCTTGAGCGAATCGAGGACGCGTACTACAAGATCGACCGCCTAATCGAATTGATCGCATTCTTCAAGGATCCGGCATTTGAGCAGGAGCAGGAGTACCGGCTAGCCTTCATCGAGCACCCAGACTTGATGCCTTCCCTCGGCCACAAGAGCTCGGCCAAGCGTTTTAGGGTCGGTCGCGGGCGGATCATTCCGTACGTACTTTCTAACGAACTTGAGCCGGTTCTGCCCGACGGCCGAGCCCTTGCACTTAGGGAGGTGGTTCTGGGGCCGGAGGCCGATGCAACTCTGGAACGCGGCATTCGCGAGTTCTTGGCCGAGTCCAATATGAGTGAAGTGAAGGTAAAACTGTCCCGCGTGCCCTACCGGACATGACTGCACCTCAACTGCGCGAGGCGCCGCCTAACCCCTCGCTCGAGAGCGGACTGTCCACGGCAGGCCGCCTGGCCCACGAAGCGCCCACTGTGTATGTTGAGCTTCGCCGGCCAGGCGTCCTGCCGCGGCCAGCCGCTCAGCTCGAACGTTAGGCATCAGAAACACCGTCGCTCGGCGTCCCAGCAAGTAATGACGTATTGATGGATTGCCCCAAACTCCTCCGCACGCTGATCGTCGGAGACGACCCACGGCTACTTGCCCAAGTATCTTGTCTACTGGCGAGGAGACGCCACTACCTCCCGGTGATCGATGGCCCGCGGATGACTCGGCCGGACTACCTCACCGAGGTCACGATTCGCGGAAACGCCGCTGCTTGTTGACGCCGACCG
>NZ_AZND01000294.1:0-3719 GCF_000576205.1 Methylibium sp. T29
CTGGCCGGCGCCGTCGACCAGCCGCACGTCGAGGTGGCGCGAGCCACCGGCGTCGCGCAGCGCGCGCACGGCGGCCACCAGTTGCTCGTCGTCGATGGTGTTCGCCGCGATCAGCAGCGCGCTCATCTCGGCCTGGGCCAGCGCGCCGGAGAGTTCGTCGCGCATGTCCTCGCGCGCCCGCCACAGCCCCACCAGCAGCGCGAGCAGCAGCGCCCCCAGCACCACCACCAGCGCGCCGCGCATCACCAGGCGCGGCAGCTCCAGCGGCGCCGGCGCGGCCGGTACGTCGGGAAGAACTCCCGGCGTACTGGCGGGAGGAAGCACCACAGAATCAGGACGAGTCATCACCAACGAAGCAGCAAGGAGAGAGCGACGATGCAGGCCCGGAGCGAGGCCCCACGCCCGGCGAGCGGCGTGCCGGGCGGCCGGCCCGTGATGCGCGCGATGCCGTCCGCCGATGTGCCGACGCAGTGTGCACGAGCGCGCGGCACTTGCATCGGTCGCCACGCCGCGCCGAGTGCTGGCGGATCGGCAGCGTTCGATCAATTCGTGACTGCGGCCACCGCCGGATCGGCGCTGCCGGCGGGGCGCCTCCGCCGCCTCACGCGGGCCGGGCTCCGGCCCCTGCACTGACGCCGTTTTCCCCGTGTCCCTCTGGGCAAGCCTGGCGTTGCCGCGCCTGATGGGCTTGCCTCTGCACCCCGCTCGATGCCTGCATCGGGCGGGGTATTTTTTAGGCCGCCGGGTTTGCGCGCGGAGGCGGGCAATCGGTTGTTTCCCCAGTGCTCACTCGTTCAACTCGGGAATTTCTCCCGAGCCGGGCAGCGGTACACCGTACGCACAATCCCGGGTCGTTGTTGTGATGACCCTATAACTACTATCAGGAGACTTGACGGTGACTCGCCCTCTCGAAACCCGGCCCGCGCGGCCCACGCGCCTGGCACGGCCGGACCGATCCACACCGTCGCCGATCACGCGCGCACTGGCCGCCCTCGGGTGGCTCGGCCTGCCGCTGATCGCCCTGCCCGGCACCGCCGCGGCCCAGGCCGCCACACAGCTCGAGCGGGTGGAGGTGATCGGCGTGTCGCCGCTGCCCGGCCAGGGCATCGACCGCAACATCCTTCCCTACTCCACCCAGGTGCTCAAGCGCGACGCCATCGACGGCGCGCAGGCCGTGAACCAGACCGACTACCTGAACCGCCGCGTGGTCGGCGTGCAGGTCAACGAGATCCAGGGCAGCCCCTTCCAGGGCGACCTCACCTACCGCGGCTTCCGCGCCTCGCCGCTGCTCGGCGCCGGCCAGGGCCTGTCGGTCTACCTCGACGGCGTGCGCATCAACGAGCCGTTCGGCGACGTGGTCAACTTCGACCTGATCCCCGAGTTCGCGATCAACACGCTGTCGTTGGTGCCCGGGGCCAACCCGGCCTTCGGCCTCAACTCGCTGGGCGGTGCGCTGGCCTACACCACGCACGACGGCCGCAGCGCGCCGGGCTTCCGCGCCGACCTGTCGGCCGGCAGCTTCGGCCGCAAGCGCGCGGACCTCAGCTATGGCCGCAGCGACGACAGCGGCTGGCACCAGTACGTGGCCGTCACCGGCTTCGACGAGGACGGCTGGCGCGACCACTCCGACGGCAAGCTCGGCCAGTTCTTCGGCAAGCTGGGGCACGACGACGGCACCACGAGCTGGAGCCTCGGCGCGCTGTACGCGCAAAGCAACCTGGTCGGCAACGGCCTGCTGCCGGCCTACACCATCGACGACGGCGCGCTGGTCAAGGACCTGTACTTCTCGCGCCGCGAGTCGGTCTACACCTTCCCCGACCAGACCCGCAACAAGCTGGGCCAGCTGAGCTTCAACGGCCAGCACGCGATCGACGCCAACAGCTCGCTGGCCGCGCTGCTGTACGTGCGCAAGAGCTCGCGCAGCACCATCAACGGCGACGAGGCCGAGGAAGAGCCGGACGATCCGGGCGATCCGAACGCCGCGTTCAACAACACCGCGACCACGCAGACCGGCTACGGCGCGGCGCTGAGCTATTCGCGCGTCAGCGGGGCGCACCAGTGGCAGGTGGGTGCCAGCGTGGACCGCTCGCGCGTGGAGTACAGCCAGTACGAGCAGGAAGGCTTCTTCACCGACCGCCGCGGCGTGATCCCGGCGCCGGGCGAGGACCGCGAGCTGTCGGCCAACGTGGAAGGCAGATCCACCCACTATGGCGTGTACGCCACCGACACCTGGCAGGTCGCGCCGCGCACGCACGTGACGGGCACCGCGCGCTACAACCATTCGACCGTGAGCAACCAGCTCACCACGCGCGACGACGACACCGGCATCATCGAGGACAAGCCCAACGAGCGCTTCAGCTACAACAGCGTGAACCCGGCGCTGGGCATCGCGCACCGCCTCGGCGAAGCGGCCACCACGCCCACGCTGTTCGCCAACGTGGCGCGCAACACGCGCGTGCCCACCGTCATCGAACTCGGCTGCGCCGACCCCGACGAGCCCTGCCGCCTGCCGGCCGGGCTGCAGGCCGACCCCTACCTGAAGCAGGTGAAGTCGACCACGGTGGAGGCCGGCCTGCGCTGGCCGCTCGCGCCCGGCATGCGCTTCAACCTGGCGGCCTTCCGCACCGACAACAAGGACGACATCCTGTTCCGCAGCACCAGCGTGACCGGGCAGCTCGGCTACTTCGCCAACTTCCCGAAGACGCGCAACCAGGGCGTGGACACGGAGTTCGCGGTGACCCACGGCGCGTTCGACGTC
This sequence comes from Methylibium sp. T29, assembly GCF_000576205.1. Taxonomy (NCBI): domain Bacteria; kingdom Pseudomonadati; phylum Pseudomonadota; class Betaproteobacteria; order Burkholderiales; family Sphaerotilaceae; genus Methylibium; species Methylibium sp. T29. The sequence goes on from NZ_AZND01000294.1 coordinate 2,759, forward strand.
GGCATCGGCTACAGCTTCCTGAAGGCCACCTACGAGGCCAACGGCGTGCTGCGCCAGGGCGAGCGCAACGTGACCATCACGCCGGGCACCCGCATCGCCGGGCTGCCGCGCCACACGCTGAAGCTGGCGGTGGACTGGCGCGTGGGCGACGGCCTCACGGTCGGCAGCGACCTGCAGGCGGTGACGAGCCGCGGCGTGTCGGGCAACGAGGACGGCCTGCTGGAGGACCCGGAGGTCGGCGAGGACCCCGAGTACAAGCGCGTGCGCCTGCCCGGCTACGCCATCGTGAACCTGCGCGCGAGCTGGAAGCCGAGCGCGCAGTGGGAGCTGTACGCGAACGTGAACAACGTCTTCGACCGCCGCCACGAGACCTTCGGTGCGCTGGCCGAGACCATGTTCGACGCCAGCGGCAACTACACCGGCGAGGAAGCCGACGCGCTGTTCGTGGCGCCGGGCACCCCGCGAGCCGTGTTCGTGGGCCTGCGCTACCGGTTCTGACCCCTCCGCGTTGAGCGGGCGCCCGAGCGGACCTCTCGGCACCCCACCCCGCCCCCGCTGGTGCCTGGCACCGCCGGGGGCTTTTTCATCGGGGAAGCGCGCTCGCCGGCCGGGCCGCAGCGTGACACACTGTCCGCGCTTTGGCACATCACGCCACACTGCGAACGGCCCGCGCCCCGGCGGCCCCGCCGCCAGCCACCGCGGCGGGCCGGGAACAGCGATTGCTCTGAACCCCGGCTCACGCCGAACCCGCCTGCCCCGATCCGATGCTCATGACCGCCCGTTCGACCCTGCGGCCCGCCACCGACAGCGCGGTGGTGGTGCGTGCGCCCGGCCGGCTGCACCTGGGCTTCCTCGACCGTCGGCCACGCTCGGGCGGCGCTTCGGCAGCCTGGGGCTGGTGATCGACGACTTCGACACCGTGGTGGCGCTGCGCCGCGATGCGCGCAACCACGGCGAGGCC
>NZ_AZND01000295.1:0-3689 GCF_000576205.1 Methylibium sp. T29
CGCGCGCGGCGGCCAGGTAGGGTTCGGCGGCGGAACTGCGCGCCGTGCCGGCCGCGACCGGTGCCTGCGTCACCGGTGATGCGCCGTAGGCCACCAGCTCGGCCGAGGCGCGGTCCAGGCAGTTGCGCTGCAGCGCCTCGTCGGGAGCCTCGCACACCACGAGCAGCTTGCTGCCGCGCAGCGACTGGCCGGCGAACTGCGGCTCGGTCCACTGCGAATCGACCGGGTTGGTGGCGCAGCCGACGACCAGCAGCGCCGCCGCGAGGGCCATCGGGGCGGGGCGCAGCGCGCGCCGTGCCGCAGAGACTTGAAACCACATGGTCGGGAATCCTTTCGTGGGCCTGAGAGGCCGAGTCGGCGCGGCTGTGACCGGGCGGCGCGACGCTCTCCGGCGTGTCGGAGCAGCTTACTCCTCGGTGCGATCCGCACCGCCGTGTGGGCCCATGCGGCGGCAGGGCATGCGTCCGCGCGCCGCAGCGGTTTGTTAGGCTGGCGGGGATGAAGGCCTGTCACGATTGCGATGCGCTGCAGCAGGAGGTGGTGCTGGAGCCCGGCGGCGTGGCCCGCTGCTGGCGCTGCGACGCGGTGCTCTACCGCGGCCGGCATCACGCGATGGACCGCACGCTGGCGCTCACACTGGCGGCCGCGGCGCTGTTCGTGCTGGCGCTGTCGTTCCCGCTGGTCGAGCTCGACATGCAGGGCCAGCACCACAGCACCACGCTGTGGGGCGCGGTGGTCACCCTGTGGCGGCAGGACGCCGGGCTGGTGGCCACGCTGGTTGCGGTGACCACGGTGCTGGTCCCGACGCTGGAACTCGGCGCCATGCTGTGGCTGCTGCTGCCGCTGGCCCTGCGCGAGCGGCCGATGGGCGGCGTCTGGGTGCTGCGCGCGCTGCTGCTGGTGCGCCCCTGGGGCATGGTCGAGGTGTTCGTGCTCGGCGTGCTGGTGGCGCTGGTGAAGCTGGCGCACATCGCCAGCGTGATCCCCGGCATCTCGCTGTGGTCCTTCGGCGGCCTGATCTGCGTGTTCGCCGCCGCCGCGGCCAACTTCGACGCCCAGCAGGCCTGGGACCAGATGGACGCCGCGGAGACGCCGGCATGACGGCCCCGTCGGGCGAGGGGCCGCCGCGGGACGAGCGCCGGGCCGCTCCCAAGCCGGCCCGCATCCCCTCGGGGGATCGCCTGGCGTACCCGTCGGGCGAGGGGTCATCAGTGCTCACCGCCGCAATCGCCGGCCTGCGGGTCTGCCACACCTGCGGCCAGATCAGCCGCCCGGCGCCGCCGCCGCTGCAATCCCGTTGCCCGCGCTGCGACAGCGAGCTGCACGTGCGCCAACCGGCCAGCCTGGCGCGCACCTGGCTTTCCTGATCGCCGCCTTCATCCTCTACGTGCCGGCCAACACGCTGCCGGTGATGCGTTCGAGCTCGCTGTTCGGTGCGCAGCAGGACACCATCTGGTCCGGCATCGTGTTCCTGTGGATCGACGGCTCGTGGTTCCTCGCGGTGCTGGTGTTCGTGGCCAGCATCGTGGTGCCGCTGGCCAAGCTGCTGGTGCTGAGTTTCCTGGCCGTCTCGGTGCAGTTGGGCAGCGCGGCCCGGCCGCTGTTGCGCACCCGGCTGTACCGCGGCATCGAGTTCGTCGGCCGCTGGTCGATGCTCGACATCTACGTGGTCACGCTGCTCGTCGGGCTGGTGCAGCTGCAGTCGGTGGCGGCCATTTCCGCCGGGCCCGGCGCGGTGGCCTTCGGCGCGGTCGTGGTGCTGACGATGCTGGCCTCGCTGAGTTTCGATCCGCGGCTGATCTGGGATGCGGCCGACCGGCCGGCGCGGGCCGTGCGGCCCGCGCCGCATCTCGACCGAGAATGGGGCGCATGAGCGACACGCCGCCGCCCTCCTCTTCCGCCCCTCCGCCCCTGCCGGCGACGGCCGAGCTGCCTGAAGCGGTGGCGGTGCCGCGCCGCCGCAGCCACGGCTATGCGGTGTGGCTGATCCCCATCCTTGCGGCATTGATCGGCCTGACGCTGGGCGTGCGCGCCTGGCTCGCGACCGGACCCACGGTCACCATCACCTTCAAGACCGCCGAGGACCTGGAGCCGGGCAAGACCAAGATCAAGTACAAGAACGTCGACATCGGCGACGTGAAATCGATCGCGCTCGCCCCCGACGGCAAGGGCGTGGTCGTCACCGCCGAGATGACCCAGGGCGCGCAGAAGCTGCTGCTCGACGACACGCGCTTCTGGGTGGTGCGGGCTCGCGTGGCGGGCAGCGGCGTCACCGGCCTCTCCACACTGCTGTCGGGCGCCTACATCGGCATCGACATCGGTACCTCCTCCGAGTCGCGGCGCGAGTTCGTCGGCCTCGACGTGCCGCCCAGCGTCACCGCTGACGAGCCGGGGCGCGAGTTCATCCTGCGAAGCGCGGACCTCGGCTCGGTCGACATCGGTTCACCGGTCTATTTCCGCCGTGTGCAGGTCGGCAAGGTCACCGCGACGCGGCTCGACGCCGATGGCCGCGGGGTCACGCTGCGGGTGTTCATTTCGGCGCCGCATGAGCAGCACGTGACCGAGAACACGCGCTTCTGGCATGCCAGTGGCCTGGACGTCGCGCTCGACGCCGGCGGCATCAAGCTGCAGACGCAGTCGCTGATCTCCATCGTGCTCGGCGGCATTGCCTTCGGCGCGCCGGAGTCCGGTGCGCCGGGCGCGGCGGCCGAGGCCGAGCACAGCTTCGCGCTGTTCGAGAACCAGGCGCTGGCCATGAAGCGCACCAGCTCCGAGGTGACGCCGATGGTGGCCCATTTCACCGAATCGCTGCGCGGCCTGGCGCCGGGCGCGCAGATCGACTTCCGCGGCGTGGTGGTCGGTGAGGTCACGTCGATCGACGTCAGCTACGACCGCGACCGCAGGGAGTTCAGCTTCCCGGTCGGCATGGTGCTGTACAGCGACCGGCTCGGCTCCAAGGTGAGCGCGGCGATCGAACGGGCGCAGGTCGACCCGACAGAGCTGATGCGCCGCTCCATCGAGCGCGGCCTGCGCGCGCAGCTGCGCACCGCCAACCTGCTGACCGGCCAGCGCTACGTGGCGCTCGACTTCTTCCCCGGCGCGCGGCCGGTCAAGACGGCGGCCGCGCCGGCCGCCGGCAGTGAAGCCCCGGTGCTCGAGATCCCCACCATCTCGGGCAGCCTCGAGGACCTGCAGGCCACGCTGACCAGCATCGCCAAGCGCATCGAGAACGTGCCGTTCGACGAGATCGCCGCCGACCTGCGCACCGCGCTGCAGTCGCTCGACCGCACGCTGAAGAACACCGACGGGCTGATCGGCCGGCTCGACGGCCAGCTCGGCGAGCTGGTGCCCGAGCTGAAGGCGGCGATCGCCGACACGCGTCGCACCATGAAGTCGGCCGACAACCTGCTCGCCAGCGACACGCCGACCCAGCAGGAGCTGCGGGAAGCGCTGCGCGAGGTGTCGCGCGCCGCCCAGTCGATGCGCGAACTGACCGACTACGTGCAACGCCGCCCGGAATCCCTGCTGCGCGGCAAACCCGGCGAGCCCGAGGAAGGCGGCAAGCGATGACGACGAAGCAGCCTCGGCCGCGCGCGCTGGCGCTCGTTGCCGCGCTCGTGCTGGTGCAGTTCGCCGCGGGGTGCGCCAGCCCACCGCCCGAGCGCTTCTACCGCCTGGCGGTCGCCGCG
>NZ_AZND01000296.1:0-3654 GCF_000576205.1 Methylibium sp. T29
CGCCGCGCCCACCGACGCGACGGCGGCCCGCCCCCAGGTCGCGCCGCTGCCGCTGGTCGTCGCACGCGAGCTCGCGTTCGAACTGCAGCAGGGAGAACAGTTGCTGCGCTGGCAAATGACGCCGGGCAGCGTCGACGTGCTGGGCGCGGTGCTGCGCTGGCAGACGCTGCGCTGGCAGCGCCAGAGCGAGCGGCCTCCGCAACTCGACCTGCAGGCCGACGTCGACCGTTCGAGGTGGCGCGCCTGCTGCGGCGGCTGCAGCCCGATTTCGGATGGGTCGGCGATCTGCGCGTCGGCGCGCAAGTGCGCGTGCGCAGCGATCCGGCGGTCAGCGCGCACATCGAGATCGCCCGTACCGGCGGCGACCTGCAGGTCAACGAGTTCGGCAGCATCCAGCCGCTGGGCCTCACGGACGCCCGACTCGAGTTCATGGCCGAGTCCGGCCTGTGGCAGTTCAACCAGCTCGTCGCCGGCGCCCAGCTCGGGCGCGTGGTCGGCGCACAGACCGTGCGCACCGCGCCCGACCTGCTGTGGCCCGCCCCTGACGCACCGGTCGAGGGCGCGCTGCGGGTGCAGGTCGAGAACCTGGGCGCCTGGGGGGCCTGGGTGCCGGCCGGCTGGCGCCTGGGCGGGCAGATGGACGGCACCCTGCTCGTCGGGGGGCGGTTCGGCGGTCCCGATCTGACGGGGCAGCTCGCCGGCCGCCAGCTCGCGCTGCGCAACACACTCGAAGGCGTGGCCCTGTCCGACGGCGAACTCGATGCCCGCTTCGATGGCGACACCGCCCGGCTGACCACGCTGCGGTTCAAGGCCGGGGAAGGCGAACTGCGCGCCAGCGGCGACGCGCGCCTGGGCGACGCGCCCCAGGCTCGGCTGCAGCTCACGGCCGAACGCGCCACGGTGCTCGGCCGCGTCGACCGGCGTGTCGTCGCCAGCGGCCAGGCCAGCCTGGCACTCGATGCGCAGACGATCAGGATCGACGGCGACTTCCGGGCCGATGAGGGCCTGATCGACATCAGCCGCAGCGACGCGCCCACGCTCGGCGAGGACGTGACCGTGCGCCGCGCCGGCGACGCCACGGCGGCGACCGAGACGGCGGCGCCGCGCACACCGCGCACCGTCGACCTGCGCCTGGCGGTCAACCTCGGCCCGCGCTTCAAGCTGCGCGGACGCGGCCTCGATACCCGACTCGAAGGCGACCTGCGCCTCACCACGCCGGGCGGCCGGCTGGCGGCACATGGCGAAATCCGCACCGATGCAGGCACCTACGAGGCCTATGGCCAGAAGCTGGCGATCGAACGCGGGGTGATCACCTTCGTGGGCGACATCGCCAATCCGCGGCTCGACATCCAGGCGGTGCGCGCCAACACCGACACCCGCGTCGGCGTCATCGTCGGCGGCAACGTGCAGTCGCCGCGGGTGCGGCTGTTCTCTGACCCCGAGTTGCCCGGCACCGAGAAGCTGGCGCTGCTGGTCACCGGCCGCAGCTATGACAGCCTGGCCGGCGGCGATGTGCTGCTGCTGCAGCGCGCCGCGTTCGCGCTGCTGGCCGGCGACGGCGCCGACGGCAAGAACCCGCTGGACGTGGCGGGCCTGCTGCGACTCGACGAACTGTCGGTGCGGCAGAGCGACGGCGCCGTCAAGGACACCGTGGTCACGGTCGGCAAGCAGATCTCCGACCGGGTCTACGTAGGCTACGAGCGCGGCCTGAACGCCACCGCCGGCAACTGGCAGCTGATCTACCGCATTGCGCAGCGCTTCACGCTGCGCGCCCAGTCGGGCGAGGACCCGGCGGTCGACCTGATCTGGATCTTCCGCTGGAACTGAGGCCGCAGCTGGCCTCCTACAATCCAGCCCGCCGCCACCGTAGTTCAATGGATAGAACGGCCGCCTCCTAAGCGGCAGATACAGGTTCGATTCCTGTCGGAGGCACCAAAATGTCGTTTCCAATCAACGTCTTGCCGATTCAGTTCGGGCGATTTTCGGAGACGACATGACCACAGACATCGTTGACCGGCTGCGCGCCCCGCGGTTCACGTTCCAATTCGCCGAAGGTTCGGCGAAGATCAGGCCGCGCCCGACCCCGCGACTCCCGACGAAGCTGGCCCTAGACGCGGCGGATGAGATCGAGCGCCTGCGCCGCGCCCTTGCGTCCAAGCAAGCGGAGATAGACGCCTGATGCTGGAGCACTGCCCGGACGAGATGACGCCCGAGCAACGCGCCGAATGGGCCCGACATCAAAGGCCTAGCTTTGTGCCGCCCGGAGCCGAGGTCTCGGTGGTTGAGTGGCCGAAGCTCTAGACAGACCGCCTCTGGCCTGCGGCCGGAGCGCTCCGACCGGATGGACAAGCTCTAATCTGTAACCCAGGGATACAGCCCTAGCGCTGTTCAAGCATCTCCGGGCACACCGTAGCCCTCGCAACCTGCCCGAACGCATCGCTGTACGTGATCGCGGTCATCTCCCGATCGGACACGTAGCCGCTCCGAGCCGAGTACGCATCCCGCGCCGCGATGGTCGGATGCTGGATCACCGTCACCCCGGAGTGCTCGCGCTCGTGCTTGTGGTGGAGGTGGCCGGTGTGGACGTAACGACGGGTCGTCGTGCCCCAGATGGCCGGGAACTGCGCCGCGAACAGCAGCGGCAGGCTGTCGGGCTTCCGAAGGTGGCCGTGATGCCAGCCAAGCATCGTCTTGCCGTGCTGGTGGACGTAGTAGGGTAGCTCGGAGTCGATCACCGACACGCGGGGTTCGTTCTCATACAGCAGGCCGAACATCTGCCTCAGCCACACCGACGAGGCCATATCATGGTTGCCCTCGGCCATCAGGACGACGACCCTGGCGTGACGTTGCAAAGCCACGTCGATCGTTCTCCGAAGGATGCGGATTGCAACCTGCACGACCTTGGAAAACCGGGAGTCGCTGTCGAGTTGGTGCCCGCTGGTCGGGGTGACTGCCGCTAGCCCGTCTTGGTGCAGGAAGTCTCCGAGCTGGGCGATCACCGCCGTCCCCGCAGGAGGGCAGGCCGCGACCAGGTGCTCCACTGCGCCGATGACCGTTTTCTCTGCAATGGCAAGATCCCAATCCGCGCCGGTCTCCTTGCCCCAGGCTTTGGCCCCGACGTGAACGTCAGTCAGGGTGATGACGTTGCACAGGGACTCTGAGACATGTTTCGGGGCCTTCAGCGGAGCCAGCCGTGGCGTCTCTTCCAGCAACGAGGCCACGGCCTCGCGGATCATCTGCTCCCGCTTCTCGTCATCGACCTTCGTCTTGACCCATTGGAGCTTGGGTTTGCCGTCCTCCCCGTACAGAGTAGACGTTCCCTTGAGCATCAGCGGATCGGGAACGATGTGAGTCAGGTCTTGGCCTGGTGCGTAGCCTTTCAGAACGGCCCGGTTCGTCGCGGCCTTGATCGCCATCCGAACGGTGCCGTAGTTCAAGCCCAATGCTCTTGCAGCGGCCCTCATAGAGCCGTGCTGGTTCACGGCATCGATGTACTTGCACTGAGTCTCGCTGGCCCAGAACTTGAGTTGCTCGTCGACGTGCTCGATTGGGCTGCTCATGCACGCTTCCGTTTCTTCTTCGGCAACGCGACAGGAACCCCTGTGGCCGGGTCTAGCTCCAAGATGGTCTTGACCATGCCTAGAGGAATCCGAT
>NZ_AZND01000297.1:0-3647 GCF_000576205.1 Methylibium sp. T29
GTGCTGGCGGCCTGGGTGCTCGGCAAGGCGCTGGTCGGCATCGGCACCGGCTGGGCCGCACGGCGCGATGCCGGTCCGGCCGTGCCGCAGCGCGGCGTGCTGCGCGATCGGTGGCGCTTCGTCGCGACGATCGGCGCGACCAACCTGGTCAGCCTGCTGAACTACCGCGCCACGCTGTTCCTGCTGGAGCGCCACGGCGGGCTCGCCGAGACGGGCGTCTACTCGGTGGCGGTGCAGGTGGCCGAGCTGCTGTGGCTGCTGTCGTCGGCGGTCACCGTGTCGGCCTACCACCGCATCGGCGCGCCCGACGCGCAGCAGGCCGCGTGGACTACCTTGCGCGCGGTGCAGGTGAACCTGCTCGCGACGCTGCTGGCGGCGCCGCTGCTGTACGCGGGTGCCGCGTTCGCGCTGCCGGCCGTCCTGGGCCCGGCCTACGCCGGCGCGGTGCTGCCGCTGGCGCTGCTGCTGCCGGGCATCGCGGGCTACGCCGCGGCGTCCAGCCTGTCGGCCTACTACACCAACCACCGCGGTCGGCCGCAGTGGTCGGCCGGCATCGCCGGCCTGTCGCTCGTGCTCACACTGGCCATCGCGGCCTGGAGCATCCCCCGCTACGGCGCAGCGGGCGCGGCGCTCGCGACCTCGCTGGCCTACGGCGTGGCGATCGCGGTCGCGCTGGCGCTGTTTCTTCGCGATACCAAGTTGCCCTGGACGGCCTTGTTCAGCGGCCGGCGCGCGCCACAATCCGGGCCGGCATGAACGGCTTGAAGCGACCCCTGATCGGACTCTGGCAGCGCCTCGTCGCGCCCCGCATGGTCTATGGCGTGCGCAGTGCCGACGGCGGATGGCGACCCCACAGCCGCATCGGCAGCCACACCCACGTGGAGGCCCGCGAGCGGCTCGTGCTGGGCGACCACGTGTTCATCGGCCAGTTCAACTTCATCGACGCCTCGGGCGGCCTGCGCATCGACGAGGGCTGCCAGATCACGAACTTCGTCTCGGTGTTGACGCATTCCAGCCACCTGGCGCTGCGCCTGGAGCGCGAGCGCTACTGGGGCCACGCGGCGCCGGCCGGCCTGCAGCGCGCGCCGGTGGCGCTGGGCGCCTGGAGCTTCATCGGACCGCACAGCGTGATCGCACCCGGCAGCACGCTCGGCCGTGGCGTGCTGGTCAAGGCCGGCAGCTACGTGAGCGGCGACGTGCCGGCCTTCGCCATCGTCGAGGGCCAGCCGGCGAGGGTGGTGGGCGACACGCGCGAACTCGACCGGGCGTGGATCGAGCAGCACGAGGCCAGCTACGGCGAGCCGGCGCGCCTCGCCTACGAGGCCTGGGCGAACGGGGAGGACGCGTGAAGCAAGGCCCGACCCTCACGGAGGGGCGCTCGCCGTCCGTGGCGAGCGGGGTGTCGTCATGAACCGGATTTTGTTCTTCGCCGACGCGAGCAACCTGCACACGCAGCGCTGGGTGCGCGAGATCGCCGACCGCGGCTACGACTGCGTGGTGCTCACCCGTCGCCCGGCCGAGGTGCCGGGCGCGAGCGACGTGATCGCGGTGCGCCCCGGGAGCGACGGCGCCGGCTGGTTCCTCGCGCTGCCCGAGGTGCAGCGCCTGGCGCGCCGGCTCTCGCCGCAGTGGTTGCACGGCCACTACGTCACGTCCTACGGGCTGTGGGCGGCGGCTTGCTCGCTGGGCGCGCAGGTGCCGCGGGTGCTGACGGCCTGGGGCTCCGACATCCTGGTCACGCCGCGCGCCCCGGGGCTGCGCGGCGGCGCGATGGCGGCGTTGGTGGGCTGGTCGCTCCGGCGCGCGCGGCTCATCACCGCCGACTCGCAGGACATGCTGGCCGAGATCCGCCGCTACGGCGTGACGGGGCGCTGCGAAGAGGTGCTGTGGGGCGCCGACACCGACCGCTTCCGTCCCGGCAAACCGGCCGCCGACTTCGAGATCGCCAGCCTGCGCAATTGGGAGGCCAACTACAACATCGACACCGTGCTGCGCGCCTTCGCGCGGCTGCGCGCGGTGCGTCCGCAGGCCAACGCCACGCTGCACCTGCTCGGCGGCGGGCCCGACGAGGCGGCGCTGAAGGCGCTGGCCGCCGAGCTGGCGCTGCCGGCGGAATCGGTACGCTTCCTGGGGCGAGCGGGTGAGGCGGCCTTGATCACGACGCTGCAACGCTCGCGCGTGTCGCTCAGCGTGCCGAGCAGCGATGCGACCTCGGTCTCGCTGCTGGAGTCGATGGCCTGCGGCCTGCCGGTGGTGGCGAGCGACCTGCCCGCCAACCGGCAGTGGATCCGCGGCGACACCGACCTGCTGGTGCCGGCGCGCGACGCGAGCGCGCTCGCCGCGGTCCTGCTGCGGCTGCACGACGAGCCGGAGTTCGCGCGCGGCGAAGGCCTGCACAACCGCGCGCTGGCGGTGGAGCGCGCCTCGCGCCGGGTGCAGATGGACCGCATGGCGGCGCTCTACGAATCGCTGCGCCCGCGGGTGGCGGTACCCGCCGCGTGAGCCGGATGAACCGAGAGGCCTTGCCATGACCCAACGCCGCATCAGCGTGATCGCCCCCTGCCGCAACGAGCAGGCGCATGTGGCGGCCTTCTGCGACGCGGTGGCGGCGCAGGAGCTGCCGGAGGGCGTGGCGCTCGAGGTGCTGGTGGCCGACGGCATGAGCGACGACGGCACGCGCGAACTGCTGGCACAGCGCTGTGCGGCCGACCCGCGCTTCGCGATGATCGACAACCCGCGGCGCATCGTCTCGAGCGGGCTGAACCGCTGCATCGAGCGCGCGCGTGGCGAGGTCATCGTCCGCATGGACCTCCACACCCGGTACGAAAGCGACTACATCGTCGAGTGCCTGGCCGCGCTGGAGCGCACCGGCGCGGCCAATGTCGGCGGGCCGTGGCGTGCCGAAGGCGAGGGCGCCACCCAGGAGGCCATCGCCGCGGCCTTCCAGTCGCGCTGGGTCACGGGCGGCGCGCGTTCGCGCGCGCTCGACCACGAGGGGCCGGTCGACACCGTCTACCTCGGTTGCTGGCCGCGTGCCACCTTCGACCGCTACGGCCTGTTCGACGAGGACCTGGTGCGCAACCAGGACGACGAGCACAACCTGCGTCTCACGCGCCGCGGTGCGGTGGTCTGGCAGAGCGCGCGCATCGTTTCGGTCTACCGCCCGCGCGAGACGCTGGCCCAGCTGTTCCGGCAGCAACTGCAGTACGGCTACTGGAAGCCCTTCGTGATGCGCAAACACGGGCAGGCGGCAGCACTGCGCCAGCTGGCACCGGGCGCCTTCGTCGCGGCGCTGGCGCTGTCGCTGCTGCTCGGCCTAATGTGGCCGGCCGCAGGCCGCGGCGCCGTGCTGCTGGGCAACCTGTACGGCGTGTACGTGCTGGCCGCGTCGCTGGCCATCGCGCGCGACGAGGGCTACGAGCTGCTGCTGCGCCTGCCGCTGGTGATCGTGAGCTACCACGCCGGCTACGGCCTCGGCACCTTGTGCGGCTGGTTCGACGTGCTGCGCGGCCGCTCGCCGTCGCCCGCCTTCGGCACGCTGACCCGATGAGCGGGCCGGCCGCGCAAGACGAGGAGGCCCGCGCGGTCGCCGAGCGCTATGCGCGCCGCGACGTGCAGGCCGATGCGCGGCGCTACGGCCTGTTCGA
>NZ_AZND01000298.1:0-3626 GCF_000576205.1 Methylibium sp. T29
TTAACTCGAAGTCGTTGACCTACTCGCGCTGCGGGGAGAACCATGAGCTTCGACCCTTCGACGGAATGAAAGTGGCTTGTGCCGCGTAACGTTTGAGCTGAGCGGACCCCGCCGGGTTGGCGCTTGGCCCGCGGGACGGATGATGAACCACACCGGCTCGCGGGCCAAGCGCCAAGCAGGTGGAGGTCCGCTCGAGCGAAGGGTTAGGCCCCTGCCGCCGGGTTGACGGAGTACCTTGCTTGTAGACCCTGGAGTACATCTCTTCCGAGAAGTGACTTGCCCTCGCCAAGCATCGCAAGAAGCTTCTCCAATGCCTTCGCGCCTCTTGGCGCCAGTACCAAGTTGCAGAGCGTCGACCTTACGCCAAAGCTGTTCCTGACTCTGTCTAGTAGTGACTTTGGCAGATCCAGCTTAAAGAATGCTGTGCTGATCGACACCCCGGTGCCCCCAGCCTCATTTGCTCCGTACTGCGCCTGCAGCGCCCGCGAAATATCCCTGAGAACGTTCTCGTACTTCAGCTGTCGACGTTCGTCTTCTTCATCAAGCGCGTCTTGGTACTCCGAGATCCAAGTTCTCAGTTCGGCGTTTTGGTCACGAAGATTGAGCGCAGCGGGCAGCAGTTGTTCGATGTTGTCGGCGCTTTCGATCGCCCTGATAGCCAAGGGAGGCATTGACACATGAGCTACTGAGCCGGACAGAGCCAGCCCTCGGAAGCGAAACATCCGTGTTCGCTCGTCCTGGATGAACGTCGTGACTGATTCGACCGCGCTGGGTTGCCTCGGAAACAGCTTTGTTTCTTGGAGTAGGCGTCTCCTGAAGGGATGGCCAAAGTACGGTGTCTTGCTTAGGTGACTTCGCGCCAGTATCCCTGCGCCACCCCAAAGAAGGGCGGACAAATGCGGATTGATTTGGGACTTGTCATGCCGCCACGCGGCTTGAATGGCGGTGATCTCGCTTTTCAGAGTCGGTGTGACGCACAGTTCACCGACGATTGCCTCTCGAAGCAGGTTGAGATCGTCGCCGAAGTTTCCGTAGTCCTGCGGCACTACGACGCCAAGATTGGCAAGGGGTAGCAGTTGAGCGTGGTCTTGGTGCCAGGTGTACAGAAATCTGGAGTCGACCGTCAAATGATCGAAGCAGATCAAGTTGGTCAGTAGCGTCAGCAAAGCGTCAATCTGCAAAACACCTTCTGGCAAGTCCTTGAACGAATGACTCTGCCGATCCTGCGAGATGAGAATCTCACCAACTGTGTCGACTCCGATCCCGTTCGACAGGAGGCCCTCCACATCTTGAAGGGTCCAGTTGTCGATCATGAGGCTAGTAGACATGGCACACAGTGGGTTTCAGGGGCCTAACTAAATAGTTGAGCGACGCCCGCGCAGCGGGTCGTCCGCTCGAACGACAGGTTCGGGTGCATCGACGCGGGGCATGAATCAACTATTCCTCTAATGCTCGGCTGGCTGCGCGATGCGGCTTGTCTGCTGTTGGCTCACGCTGCGCTGTGTGCATGTCCGCTCAAGCAAGCTTGTGCGGCCTGCTCGCAGCGCAGCGCAAGCTAGCAAACTTCTCGCATTTCATACCGTCCACCTGCTTTCGCTTTGAACGCAGGTTGTCTTCGGCGCAGCGGCGACCGTCAGCTGAACTAGATTTAGACATGCGCGACCGTACTGGCGCCGTTGATCTGACGCAATCCCTTCCCCCGAGAAAAAGCCTGCCGCTTCATAGCAGAAAGGCCCTGCCCTTTCGGTCAAACGCAGGTGCGTTATGCGTCCCAAATCAGCCGACCTCCTCCGCGGACGCCAACAGCCCGCTAAACCCCCGGCCCGCCCAACCCATGCTCCCGCGCGTAGTTCAACAACTCCACCGCACTCCCCACCCCCAGCGCCTGCCGAATGCGCGTCTGGTAGTTGGCCACGGTCTTGGTGCTGAGGCGCAGGTCTGTGCGATCTCTTCCACGCCGCGGCCGGCCAGCAGCTGCTGCAGGATGTCGAACTCGCGGCTCGACAGCCGGGTGTGCGGCGGGCCGCCCTCGGCGCGGGCCGCGAGCGCAGCCACGTCGGGTGACAGGGCGATCTCGCCGCGCGCGGCCTGGCGCACCGCGGTCACCAGCACCTCGGGCGCGCTACTCTTGGTCACGAAGCCGGCCGCGCCGGCGCGCAGGCACTGGTCGAGCATGGCCGCGCTGTCGTGCATGGTGAACACCAGCACGGACAACTCGGGCCGCCGCTGCGCCAGGCGGCGCAGCAGCTCCAGCCCGCTGCGGCCGGGCATGGAAAGGTCGAGCACCAGCAGGTCGATGTCGTCGCCGCTGCTGCCGGCCAGCGCGCTGTAGGCCGACTCGGCGTCGCCGTACTCCGCCACCACGGCGATGTCGGCCTCCAGCTCCAGCAGGCGGCGGTAGCCGGCGCGCACGACCGCGTGGTCGTCGGCCAGCGCCACACGCAAGGGACCGGGCAATGGGCTCACGCTCACGAAATGTTCTCCTGTTCGGCAGCGGTCGTGCTGCTGCTACGAGTGCTGTTGTTGTTGACGTTGTCGTTGTCGTTGTTGCTGCGGTTGTCGATCACGGCGAAGGGCAGCCGTGCATGCAGCTTCAATCCGGGGCGCCCGGTGCCCGCCGCCGATGCCGGTGCGGGCTGCCATTCCAGGTCGCCGCCGGCCGACCACACGCGGTCCTTCACGCCGGCCAGGCCGTTGCCGCGCTGCCAGGCGCCGGCGTCGTCGAGCCCACAGCCGTCGTCTTGCACCGCCCAGTCCAGCAGCGCCGTGGCCGCGCCCGGCTCGCGGGTGATGCGCACGCTGAGCCGCGCCTCGCTCGCGTGGGCGTGGCGGGCCACGTTGGTCAGCGCCTCCTGGCTGATGCGGTAGACGGTGAGCACCAGTTCGCGCGGCAGGCGGTCGCTGTCGCCCAGCCCCACGCTGTCGAAGGCCAGCGTGTAGCGCGTGCTGCGGCCCGGCGACTGCACCCAGGCCTGCACCAGCGTTTCCAGCAGCGCGCGCAGGCGTTCCACGCTCTCGCCGCCGTCGGCTTGCGCGGACTCCGCGGTGCCCAGCGGGCGCAGGCGCGTCAGCAGCGCCCTCACCTCGCTCTGGATGCGCGAGCAGTGCTCGCTCATGCCGGCCACCACCGCCGCGAGTTCGGGCTCGTGGGCCAGCCGGCGCTGCAGCCAGCTGGCGTCCACGCGCAGTGCGGTGAGGTGCTGGCCCAGTTCGTCGTGCAGCTCGCGCGCCAGGTGGTTGCGCTCGTCTTCCTGCAGCGTGAGCACCTGCGCGCCCAGCACGCGGCGGCGCGCCTCGGCCTCTTCCAGCGCGCCGGCCAGGTGGCGCAGCGCATGGGCTATCACGTCCAGCTCGCGGATCGGCATGGCCGGCAGCGCGCGCACCTCCCCCAGGTCCTGCCGCTCCACCTGCTCGATGGCCGACAGCAGCGGCGCCAGCGCACGGAACGAGCGCCGCACGCGCCAGTGCATCACCCCCAGCATCAGCAGGCCGCAGCCGGCCAGCAGGCTCATCATCTCCACCAGCTGCACCAGCGACTCGCGCTGTTCGCTGTCGTGCGACGCAATCCACTGCACCTGCCACGCGGGCCCGGCCGGCCGCGGCAGCGCGGCGGCCACGGTCTGCGG
>NZ_AZND01000299.1:0-3627 GCF_000576205.1 Methylibium sp. T29
AGCAGCGCTCCCAGGTCGTTGCCGTCCGTCCGACCGGGCGGCTCGCTGCGCCCGCAACCGCGCTGGTCGATCGCGATCCAGCGCAGCGGCAGGCCGTCGAACCAGCGCGTCGGCTCCAGGCGGCTGGCGCCGCCCGGGCCGCCGTGCACGATCAGCACCGGCAGCCCGGCTGGGTCGCCCCCCCTCGCACCACCAGACGCGGTGCCCGTCCACGGGCGCCAGCCAGTCCCCGGCCGGCAGCGCCGCGGGGGCGAGGGTTTGCCCCGGATCGCCGTTGCTGCTCACAGGGTCAATGCGGGGTTGCGGCCCCCGTCGGGCCTGCGCGAACCTCCGACCGTCGATGGCGGCAACCATCGACCGCGTCGCCGTAACACGGACGCCCTGCGCGGCACACGCAAGGCCCCATCCGTCGCTCGGAAGAAAATCATGATCGACTGGCGTTGCCTTCGGGGCACGAGTAGCGTTCAGGGATGGGTTCGCAGTGTGCGCGATCCCGCGCTGGACAGAACAAGACGAGGGGACCGATGTTGTTGTTGAGCGAGCGGCGCGTCAGACGCCGGAGTGCGCCATGAAGGTGCTGGTACTGGGCTCCGGCGCAGGCGGCGGCTGCCCGCAGTGGAACTGCAACTGCGCGATGTGTGCCGCCGCGCGCAACGGCTCGCGGCTGATCCGGCCGCGCACGCAGAGCTCCATCGCCATCTCCCCCGACGGCCAGCGCTGGGTGCTGCTGAACGCCTCGCCCGACATCGGCCAGCAGCTGCGCGTGCAGCCCGCGCTGCACCCGAAGCACGGCCTGCGTGATTCACCGATCAAGGCCGTGGTGCTGATGGATGCCCAGATCGACACGCGACCGGCCTGCTCAGCCTGCGCGAGGGCCCGCCCATCGAGCTGTACGTGACGCCCTGCGTGTTCGAAGACCTCACCACCGGCCTGCCCATCCTCACCGTGCTGGACCACTACTGTGGCGTGCACTGGCACATGCTGCCGGTGGCCGGCGAGCAGCGCGTGGCCGAGTTCAGCGTCGACGGCTTCGAGACGCTGCGCTTCCGCGCCGTCGCCATCCCGGGCAAGGCACCGCCGTATTCGCCACACCGCCACGATCCCAAGGTGGGCGACAACATCGCGCTCGAGGTCACCGACCGCATGACTGGCAAGCGGCTGTTCTACGCACCGGGCCTGGCCGACGTGGGCGACGTGGAGCTGCAATGGATGCGTGACGCCGACTGCCTGCTGGTCGACGGCACCTTCTGGACCGAGGACGAGATGGTGCAGGCCGGCCTGGGCAGCAAGTTCGCCGCCGACATGGGCCACCTCCCGCAGAGCGGCTCGCCGCAACGCGGCGGCATGATGGACGCGCTCGACCGCACCGGCGCCCACCGCAAGCTGCTGATCCACATCAACAACAGCAACCCCATCCTCGACGACTACGGCGCCGAGCGCGCCGAACTGGCGCGCCGCGGGATCGAGGTGGCGCACGATGGCATGGAGATCGTTCTTTGAGCGCCGACCTGCCCTGGTCCCCCGCGGAATTCGAGGCACGCCTGCGCGCCAAGGAGTCCGGGTACCACATCCACCATCCCTTCAACAAGCGGCTCAACAGCGGCGCGCTGCAGCCCTTCCAGGTGCGCGGCTGGGTGGCCAACCGCTTCTACTACCAGCAGGCGATCCCGATGAAGGACGCCGCGGTCATGGCCAACTGCGAGGACCGCGCGACGCGGCGCCGCTGGATCGAGCGCATGCTCGACCACGACGGCCATCTGGATCACGAGGGCCAATACTCCGAAAAAACGGCTGGCGGCATCGAGACCTGGACGCGCCTGGGCATGGCCGTGGGCCTGAGCCGCGAGGACCTCTGGTCGCACCGCCACGTTCAGCCGGGCGTGCGCTTCGCGGTCGATGCCTACGTGAACTTCGCGCGCCGCGCGCCCTGGCGCGAGGGCGTGATCTCCTCGCTGACCGAGATGTTCGCGCCCAAGATCCACGCCGACCGGCTGGCCGGCTGGCCCAGCATGTACCCGTGGATCGCCGCCGAGGGCCTGGCCTATTTCCGCAGCCGCATCCCGCTGGCGCAGCGCGACGTGGAGCACGGCCTGGAGGTCGCCATCGCGTTCGGCGACACCCGCGCGAAGCAGGAGCGCGCGATCGAGATCCTGCAGTTCAAGCTCGACGTGCTGTGGTCGCTGCTCGACGCCGTGGAGCGCGCCTACCCCGACGACCTGCCCGAGGAGCGCCGACCGTGAGTGCTGTGGCCGACACCGCCCGCCCGCGCCTCGCGCCGATGTTCCGCCTGCAGTTCGAGCCGGCGCAGGACTGCTGGGTGCTGCTCTACCCCGAAGGCCTGGTCAAGCTCAACGGCCCGGCCAGCGAGATCCTCAAGCGCTGCGACGGCCAGGCGAGCGTGCTCGACATCACCGCCGATCTGGAGCGCAGCTTCAGCACCGAGGGGCTGCGCGGTGACGTCGAGGACTTCCTGCGCCACGCCTACGAACAACACTGGATCGTCTAGGCCCGCATGAGCCACGCCGCCGTCCCCGCCGCTTCGCCCGCCACCCCGCAGCCGCCCGGCGCGCCGATGTGGCTGCTCGCGGAGCTGACCTACAAGTGCCCGCTGCACTGCGTGTTCTGCTCCAACCCCACGAACTACGCCGACCACCTGGGCGAGATCGGCACCGAGGACTGGAAGCGCGTGTTCCGCGAGGCGCGGCAGATGGGCGCGGTGCAGCTCGGCTTCTCGGGCGGCGAGCCGCTGCTGCGCGACGACCTGGAAGAGCTGGTGGCCGAGGCGCGCCAGCTCGGCTACTACACCAACCTCATCACCTCCGGCATCGGCCTCACCGAGAAGCGCGCCCGCGCGCTCAAGGACGCCGGGCTCGACCACATCCAGCTCAGCTTCCAGGACTCCACCAAGGAGCTGAACGACTTCCTGTCGTCCACCCGCACCTTCGACCACAAGAACAAGGTGGCCGCGATCATCAAGTCGCTCGGCTACCCGATGGTGCTGAACTGCGTGATGCACCGCTACAACCTGCCGCACGTGGGCCGCATCATCGAGATGGCCGAGGCCATGGGCGCCGACTACCTGGAGCTGGCCAACACCCAGTACTACGGCTGGGCCTGGCTCAACCGCGCGGCGCTGATGCCCACGCCCGACGAACTGCGCGCGGCCGAGGCCATCGTCGACAGCCACCGCGAGCGGCTGGCCGGCCGCACCAAGATCCTGTGGGTCTCGCCCGACTACGTGGACGCCAAGCCCAAGCCCTGCATGGCCGGCTGGGGCGCGGTGTTCATGGTCATCGCGCCCGACGGCACCGCCCTGCCCTGCCACAGCGCGCGCATGCTGCCGGGCTTCGAATTTCCCAAGGTCACCGAGCACAGCATCGCCGGCATCTGGCGCGACAGCGACGCCTTCAACCGCTACCGCGGCACGGCGTGGATGAGCGACACCTGCCTGAGCTGCGACCAGCACCCGGTCGACCACGGCGGCTGCCGCTGCCAGGCCTTCCTGGTCACCGGCGACGCGGCGGCCACCGACCCGGTCTGCCCCAAGAGCCCCGACCGCCCGCTGATCGACGCCGCGCTGCAGGCCGCCGTCGAGCAGGCCGAGGCCGCTCCCGCGACCCAGCCGCT
>NZ_AZND01000300.1:0-3575 GCF_000576205.1 Methylibium sp. T29
GCCGGCGCTGCTGGCCGGCTGTTCGAAGCCGGCCCCCGGCTGGGCCACCGCCTGTGCCAGCGCCAAGGCGCTCGATGCGCCCGACGACGCCCGCGTCCGCGCCTGGCTGCAGCGCACGCTGACGCCCTACCGCGTCACCGCGCTCGACGGTCGCGACGAGGGCCTCGCCACCGGCTACTTCGAGCCGCTGGTCGCCGCCTCGCGCCAGCGCAGCAAGAGCTACAGCGTGCCGCTCTACGCGGCGCCGCCGAACCTGGCACTGCGCAAGCCCTGGTACACGCGCGCCGAGATCGAGACGCTGCCGGCAGCGCGCGCCGCACTGAAGGGGCGCGAGATCGCCTGGATCGCCGACCCACTGGACGCGCTGCTGCTGCAGGTGCAGGGCTCGGGCCGGCTCGCGATCACCGAGCCCGACGGCCGCCGGCAGACCGTGCGCCTCGCCTACGGCGGCCACAACGACCAACCCTACCAGTCGGTCGGCCGCTGGCTGGTCGAGCGTGGTGCGTTCACGCTGGAGCAGGCCTCGTGGCCGGCCATCAAGGCCTGGGCGCGCGCCAACCCCGGCCGCGTGTCGGAGATGCTGGCCGCGAACCCGCGCTACGTGTTCTTCCGCGAGGAGCCGCTGCCCGATCCGTCGATCGGCGCGGTCGGCGCGCAGGGCGTGCCGCTGACGCCGGGCCGCTCGATCGCGGTCGATCCGCGCGCCATTCCCTACGGCACGCCCGTGTGGCTCGACACCACCGAGCCGCAGCCCTGGAGCGCCACGCCCCCCCCGCCGCGGCCACTGCAGCGACTGGTGATGGCGCAGGACACCGGCAGCGCCATCACCGGCGCCGTGCGCGCCGACTACTACTGGGGCTGGGCCGAGGGCGCCGAGGACCGCGCCGGCCGCATGAAGCAACCGCTGCGGATGTGGGCGCTGTGGCCCGTCACGCGCTGAGGCCAGCGCCGTCGACCGGCACGCGCCGCTTGCGCGTCAGCACGTCGGCCAGGCGGGCGCCGTCGCCGGCGCGTCGCACCTCGCACCAGTGCGACAGCCCGTCGGGCGACTCCTGCACGCCGCGCAGCAGCACCGTCAGCGATTCGCCGACGTTCACGTTGCCGTAGAACGCCAGTTCGCGCTCCGCCAGCCGCGGCAGCGCCGTCGAGCCGAACCACGCCCCCTCGGCGCGGTCGACGATCGCCTGGAAGCTCGCGAAGTAAAGCAGGTCGGCGCCATTGAAGTCGTTGTGCGGGCAGGGCTGGAACCGGAACTCGCGCAACGGCGCGCCGCGCTCCGATTCCGGCCCGAAGTCCGGCTGCCATTGCCCGCTGCGCAGGGCCCGTCCCCGCTCGGCCAGTTGCAGGGCGTAGGTGGCCAGCGCGGCCCGCTCGATATCGGCCTCGGGCGCGGCGGTGGTCGCCGGCACCGCGGCGCGGACCACGCTGCGGTTGTCGCCGGCGCGCTCGCGCCGCACGAAGGTGGACAGCATCTCAACCTGCGCATGCGTGCCGTCGCGCCCCCGCAGCTCGTGCAGGCCGAAGTGCTGCGAGCGCCCCACCGGCAGGCAGCGCGAGACGACGCGCAGGCGGTCGTTCTCCGCCACCCGGTCCAGCCGTGCGTGGCGGATGCGCACGGCGGTGAACGCCGCATAGGCCTTGCGGCCCCCGGCGTCGCGGAAATCGGGCCGGGCCCGGCCCTGCCGGCGGGCCAGCGCGAGCCAGTGCTGGTGGCCGCATTCCTTCAGCAGCCAGTTCTCCGACAGGCCCGTCGGGCACAGCTGGGGCATGCCGGCGACGAAGCGCCCGGACTGCAGCGCGGCTGCCGTCACGACAGCCAGGGCTCGGCCAGCTCGCGCGCAGCCGGCGTTCCGGCGACCGGCGCGCGCGCCTCGATCTGCTCGGCCAGGTAGAGCGCGTCGCGCGCCACCCCCGAGAAGCGGCCCGAGCCCCAGGTGTGCAGCCAGGGCAGGCCGATGAAGTAGAGCCCCGGCAGCGCGGTCACGCCGCGCACGTGGCCGGGCTGCCCGCGGCCGTTGAACACCGGCGCGTCGAGCCAGCTGAAATCGGGCGAGAAGCCGATGCACCAGATCACCGCGCCGATGCCGGACTCGCGCAGCGACAGCCGCGTGCGCTCGGCCGCCGGCTCCCACACCGGCCGGTAGACCGACGGCGGCGGCACGTCGAGGCCGGCCTTCTCGATGTGCTTGTCGATCGCGGCGTTGATGCCGTTGTAGATGCGGTCGGCGTGGTCGAGGTTGGCGCGGAGGTCGGGGTTGAAGTGCAGCGTGTCGCCCTCCAGACCATTCAGCAGCCCATAGAGCTCCATGCCCTCGTTCGCGAACTTGCGCAGGTCGATGTCGCGCCCGCCGTCGCGGCCGGTGACGTAGTGGTTGGTGTTGTCGCGCACGCCCTCGCGCAGCGGGTGCTCGTGCACCGGCATGTCGTAGTAGCCCATGTCGGCCAGCCAGTCGACCACGTCCTTGCCGCGGTAGAAGCGCGCGCAGCGCGGCGCGTCGCCGGTCGCCATCACCACCTGGCGGCCGGCCAGGTGCAGGTCCTCGGCGATCTGCGCGCCCGACTGGCCGTTGCCCACCACCAGCACCTTGCCGGGCGGCAGCGCCTGCGCATTGCGGTACTGCTCCGAGTGGATCTGCAGCAGATCGCGCGGCAGCCGCTCGGCCAGCCGCGGGATGATGGGCTGGTGGTAGCCGCCCGAGGCCACCACCAGCTGGTCGGCGCTGTAGTGGCCCTGCGAGGTGGCGATCTCGAGCCGCCGCCGGCGCGCGGCGCGGCGCGCTGCACCGTCAGGCCGCTGCGCACCGGCGCGGCCACGTGCTTCACGAAGCCATCGAGGTACTCGATGATCTCGTCCTTCTTCATGAAGCCGTGCGGGTCGCTGCCGGCGTACTCCCAGCCCGGCAGCTTGCACTGCCAGTTGGGCGTGACGAGGCAGAAGCTGTCCCAGCGCTGCGTGCGCCAGGCGTGCAGCGGCGAGCGCTTCTCGAGCACCACGTGGTCGATGCCGCGCTGCTGCAGGTAGTAGCTCAGCGAGAGGCCGGCCTGGCCGCCGCCGACGATGGCGACGCTGTGGTGTTCTGCGTTGGGGTTCATGGCGTGGGTCCTTCTTGCTCGGGTCAGGCTTCGTCGAAGCGCAGCACTTCCACCTCGGCCTGCGCGTCGAAGCGCCCGGCGGTGGCCTCGATCTGCGCCAGCTGGTCCATCGCCATCGAGCAGGCGTAGCCGAACTTGGCACGCACGCGCTCGGAGGCGATGTGCAGCGCCTCGCGGCTGCGGTCCAGGAACTCCGGCAGCGGGTAGCTGCTGCCGGGGACGAGGTAGTCCTTGATCACCAGCGACGGCGAGTAGCAGCGCGTCTCGCTGCGATCGGGCCAGCGCAGGTGGAAATGCATCGCGGGCATGGGGCGAATCTCCAGGCAACGTGAGGTCAGGAAACGACAGGGGCGGCGTCCATCGCGGCCGGTTCGGTGGGCACCGCCGCGGCGAGCGGCACGCCATGACCGACCAGCGCCCGCATCGCGCGGTACAGCGCGACGTGGCGCGCGGCGCTGGCCGTCCAGCTGTAGCGCCGGCAG
>NZ_AZND01000301.1:0-3570 GCF_000576205.1 Methylibium sp. T29
CACGCCCACCGCCCGGGCGCACCTGAGCCTCGCCTCGGCGCTGCGTGCGCACGGCCTGCTCGACGCCGCGGCCGCCAGCCTGCGTGACGCGCTCGCGCTCGACCCGGCCTACGCCGACGCCCACAACAATCTCGGCGAGACGCTGTGGGACCAGGGCCGTGTCGACGATGCGCTGGCCAGCTACCGCGCCGCACTCCGCCTCGATCCCGCGCACCCCGAGGCCAACCACAACCTCGGCGTCCTGCTCCAGGCCGCCGGGCAATGGGGCGATGCCATCGCCTGCTTCGAGCGTTCGCAGCTGCGCGACTGGCAGGAGCGGCGCCTCTACTGCCTGTACAAGACCGAGCGCTACGCCGAGTTCCGCGCCGCGCTGGCGCCGATGCTGTCCGCCAGCCCGCACCGCTCGCCCTTTCTCGCCACGCTGTCGGCGCACCACGCCGCGAACTTCGCCGAACCCGACCCCTACGGTTTCTGCCGCACGCCGCTCGATTTCGTGCAGCATGCCCGCATCGACGCGTTGGCCGCGCCGGGCAGCGCCCTCGTCACCGAGTTGCTGCGCGACATCGAACACGCCGAGATCGCCGAACGCAAGCAGGGCCGGCTGCACCACGGCATCCAGTCGGCCGGCAACCTGTTCAAGCGCCCCGAGGACTCGTTCCGCCGCCTCGCGGCGCTGATCGGGCAGGCGGTCGTCGCCTACCGCGCGAAGTGGGCCGGCGCCGATTGCGAGTACGCGCGCGCCTTCCCCGCCGACCCGGTGTTCAGCAGCTCGTGGTACGTGAAGATGCGGCAGGGCGGCCACCTCACCTCGCACATCCACGAGACCGGCTGGCTGAGCGGCGTGGTGTACCTGGCACTGCCGCCGCGCGCCGAGGGCAGCGACGACGGCTGCATCGAGTTCAGCACCGACGGCGACGGCTATCCGCGCCGGCACGAGCACTTCCCGCGCCGGGTGCTGGCGCCGCAGGTCGGCGACCTGGTGCTGTTCCCGTCGTCGCTGTTCCACCGCACGCTGCCGTTCCGCGCCGACGCCGACCGCGTGTGCATTGCCTTCGATATCGCGCCCGGTCCCTAGAATCCGGGGCATGGCACGTCCCGAGTTCACCATCAGCGTCGTCGCGCGCTACCTGCCCGAGCAATCGGCCCCCGAGCAACAGGCGTACGCGTTCTCGTACTCGGTGACCATCGTCAACAGCGGCGATGTGCCCGCCCAGCTGATCGGCCGCCACTGGCTGATCACCGACGCCAGCGGCGCCCGGCAGGAGGTGCGCGGCCTGGGCGTCATCGGCCAGCAGCCGCTCCTGCAGCCCGGTGAGCAGTTCGAATACCAGAGCTGGGCCCGCATTGCCGCGCCTCGCGGCCAGATGCAGGGCAGCTACTTCTGCATGAGCGCCGACGCACAGGCCTTCGAGGCCGCGATCCCGCCGTTCGAGCTGTCGCAGCACTCGGCGCTGCATTGAACCGGCCGCGCTTGGACACGCCCCGCTTGCGGCGCAAGCCCACCGGCCGACGCGGCTGGGACCTCACCGCGCTGCTCAACGCGGCCGACCCGCGCGCCGGCATGCCCGAGCGCCACCTGTGCTGGTGCGCCTGGTCGAATGGCTGCGCCACCCGGGGCGCCTCCGCGAGGAACTGGGCGGCGATGCCGCCGAGCCCACCGTCGAGACCACACTGCTGCCACTGCGGCGCCTGCGGCACCTGCTCAACGTGCTCGACCGCAACCCCGGGCCGCGCGCCGACGTGGTCGGGATGCTGCGCGCCTTCCGCAGCGAGATCGACCTGGCCACCCTGCTGGCCGACTTCGGGTTCGCGCAGCGGGTCGCCGTGTTCAGCGAGTTCGGCGATCGGATGCGCTCGCGCTTCCTGCCCGCCACGCCGGCCACCACGGACCTCGCGCAGCTGTTCGGCCTGCTGTTCAGCGATCCGCGCGACACCGAATGGCTGGCCGCGATCGACGACGCCACGCTGACGCGGCTGACCACGCTTTTCGCCGAGGCCCGGCCGGCGGCCGAGCCGCCGCTCGGCTGGCGGGCGCCGTTCTTCGACGCGCTGCTGATCCTGGCCTCGCAGGTCGGTGCTGCCGGTGCCACCGGCGCGGTACGCCAGCGCATGAGCCCCGAGCTGCTGGTCGACAAGCCCTTCCGCCAGCTGCTGCGGGCCGCCGAGCGTCTGTGCGAGGCGGCCGAGGGCGGCGACGAGGCCGCGCTGCTGCGCGAGGCACAGTACCTGCGCGCGCTCCTCGACGCGTGCCGGCGGGCTGCCGACAGCGTGAGCCAGCACCTCGAGGAACACGGCGTGTCGGTCGACCTGGTGTTCCAAGTCGACCAGCTGCGCGCCCGCACCGTGCGCGTCGACGCGCTGCTGGCCTGCGCGCTGGCGCCGGCCGGCTCGCGCGAGCGCGAGATGGTGCACCTGGTGGCCGGGCTGGCGCGCGTCGCATCCGAGCGGCGCAGCATCCGCGCGCTGTTCGCGCGGCAGTACTCGATGCTGGCGCGCAAGGTCGCCGAGCGCAGCGCCGAGACCGGCGAGCACTACATCACCCGCACCCGCGGCGAGTGGTGGGCGATGCTGCGCAAGGCGCTCGGCGGCGGGGCGGTGCTGGCCGGCACCACCTTCATGAAGTTCCTGGTGCTCGCGCTCGGGCTGTCGGCCTTCTGGGCCGGCTTCGGCGCCGGGCTCAACTATGCGGCGAGCTTCGTCCTCATCTACCTGCTGCACTGGACGGTCGCCACCAAGCAGCCGGCCATGACCGCGCCGGCCATGGCCGCCAAGCTCGACGACGTGGGCAACGACGCGGCCGTGGAAGACTTCGTCGACGAGGTCGCGCACCTGATCCGTTCGCAGGCCGCCGGCATCGTCGGCAACCTGGCCATGGTGCGCCGGTGGTGCTGGGCGTGCAGTGGCTCGCCACCCAGGCCTTCGGTGCGCCGCTGGTCGGCGTGCAGGACGCCGGGCACGTGCTGCACAGCCTCACCGCGCTAGGCCCGACACCGTTCTACGCGGCCTTCACTGGCGTGCTGTTGTTCGCCTCCAGCCTGTTCGGCGGCTGGACCGAGAACTGGTTCGTGCTGCACCAGCTCGACAGCGCGATCCGCTGGAACCCGCGCATCCTCGCGCGGCTGGGTGCGCCGCGCGCAGAGCGCTGGTCGCGCTGGTGGCGCGCCAACATCTCGGGCCTGGTCGCCAACATCTCGCTCGGCCTGATGCTCGGCATCGTGCCGGTGCTGGCGGCCTTCTTCGCGCTGCCGCTGGATGTACGCCACGTGACGCTGTCGACCGGGCAGATCGCCGCGGCGCTCGGGGCCCTCGGCATGCAGGCGCTGCGCGAACCGGCGTTCTGGTGGTGCGTGGCCGCGATCCCGCTCACCGGCGCACTCAACCTCGGCGTGAGTTTCTTCCTCGCCTTCAAGGTGGCGATGCGCTCGCGTGGCATCCGCGTCGCCGATCGCTCGCGCATCTACGCGGCGCTGCGGCGCCGCCTGCGCACCCGTTTCATCAGCTTCCTGCTGCCGCCGCGCGCCGCAGCCCCGGCCGGCGAGGCCCGCGGGCCGACCGGAGTACGCGAGCGCC
>NZ_AZND01000302.1:0-3564 GCF_000576205.1 Methylibium sp. T29
GAGCCTGGTGGCCGGCGTGGCCGGCTGGGCCGCGGCGCGCGCCTTCGGCTGGTCGCATGCGGCCGGTGCGGTGTTCGGCATGTCCCTGGCGGTGGCGAGCACCGTGGTGCTGATGCGCATGCTGGTGGAGCGCGACCGCCTGAGCTCGCGCGACGGCCATGTGGCGGTGGGCTGGCTGATCGTCGAGGACCTGTTCACCGTCGCGGCGCTGGTGGTGCTGCCGGTGCTGGCGAGCGACTCCTCCGATGCGCAGAGCCTGGGCAGCGCGCTGCTGCTGGCGATGGGCAAGGTCGCGGCCTTCGTGGCGATCGTCATGCTGGTCGGCACCCGGGTGGTGGGCCGGCTGCTGGAGCGCGTGGCGGGCGCGCGCTCGGCCGAGCTGTTCACGCTCACGGTGTTCGTGGTGGCGCTGGGCGTGGCGGTGCTGGCGTCGGAGCTGTTCCATGTGTCGGTGGCGCTCGGGGCCTTCTTCGCCGGGCTGGTGGTCGGGCAGTCGCGCTTCGGGCCGCAGGCGGCGGCCGACATGGCGCCGTTCCGCGACGTCTTCACCGCGCTGTTCTTCGTATCGGTGGGCATGCTGTTCAACCCGAACCTGGTGGTGCAGCAGCCCGCGCTGGTGCTCACCGCGCTGGGCGTCGTGCTGCTGCTCAAGCCGCTGGTGGCGGTGGTGATCGTGCTGCTGCTGCGCTCCGACTGGCGCACCGCCGCGACGGTGGGCGTGGGGCTGGCGCAGATCGGCGAGTTCTCCTTCATCCTGGCGAGCCTGGGGTTGAGCCTGGGCGTGATCCCCAAGGAGGCGCTGGACGTGCTGGTGGTGGCGGCCATCGTCTCGATCGCGCTCAACCCGGTGCTGTTCCGCCTGGTCGAGCGCTGGCTGCCGAAGGAGCGCGGCAGCGCGCCCGAGGAAGAGGTGCCGCTCGCCTCCACCTATGCGCCGGACGCGCCGGGCGCCGCGGTGGTGCTGGCCGGCTACCGCTCGCTCGGTCGGCGCGTGGTGCAGCGCTGCGCCGCCGCCGGCATCCCGCTGTGCGTGGTGCAACACGAGGCGATCGAGGCGCTGGAGGGCCTGCCGCCCGGCGTGGCCCAGATCTACGGCGACCCCGGACGCCCCGACGTGCTGGCCGCCGCCGGCCTGGGCCAGGCACACATGCTGGTGGTGGCCGACATGCCGCTGGTGGAGAAGATGCAGGTCTGTCGCGCGGCGCGCCAGCTCAACCCGCGCGTGGAGATCGTCGGCGCGGCGATGAACGATGCCGAGGCCGCCTGGCTGCGCGACTTCGGCGCCGAGTTCGTGGTCGATGCGTTGGACGAGCAGACCGAGCAGATCACCCGCGCCATCCGCGCGCGGCTGTGAGCCGCCGTCGCCGTCACGGTGGCCCCGGATAATCGCGTCCCATGGAAATCATTGCCTACCTGATCGACTTCATCCTGCGCGTCGACGTGCACCTCGCGGCCTTCGTGCAGGCCTACGGCGCCTGGGTCTACGCGCTGCTGTTCCTGATCGTGTTCGTCGAGACCGGCGTGGTGGTGATGCCCTTCCTGCCCGGCGACTCGCTGCTGTTCGTGGTGGGCACGCTGTGCGGCGCCGGGCTGATGAGCCTGCCGCTGGCGATGGGGCTGCTGCTGGTGGCCGCGGTGCTGGGCGACCAGACCAACTACTCGATCGGGCGCTATTTCGGACCCAAGGTATTCCAGTGGGAGAGTTCGCGCTTCTTCAACAAGCGCGCCTTCGACCAGGCCCACGCCTTCTACGAGCGCTACGGCGGCATCACCATCGTGCTGGCGCGCTTCATGCCGTTCATCCGCACCTTCGCGCCCTTCGTGGCCGGCGTGGCCGCGATGAGCCGCGGCAAGTTCACCGCCTACAACGTGCTGGGGGCGGTGCTGTGGGTCTGCGGCCTGGTGCTCGCCGGCTACTGGTTCGGCAACATCCCGTGGGTGCAGCAGAACCTCAGCAAGATCATCTGGGCCATGATCATCATCCCGGCGTGGTGGCGCTGTTCGGCGCCTGGCGCGCCAGCCGCGGCGAGGGCAAGGCGCAGGCCGTCTGACGGCTCAGTTCGGTGCGAGTTCCGCCACTGTCTGTTGTCTTCGCATGCGTCTCGACGGCAAACTCAAATCCTGGAACGATGAGCGCGGTTTCGGCTTCATCGATCCGGTTCATGGTGGGCAGGATATCTTCGTCCACATCAAGGCCTTTCCTTCAGGAACCGGTCGACCTACCGTCGGGCAGGCCGTAACTTTCGAGGTAGAACTCGGCCCCAACGGAAAGAAGCGCGCGCGCTCGGTGCAGTACCCGGTGCGTGGTCGATCCCGCAAGCCGCTGCGCTCCGAAGCCCCGGCTGACTGGACGCTCCCCCGACTACTCGCTATTCCCGCATTCGTCGCGATCTACTACGTCGTGGCGAGTCACTGGCCGGTCAAGCCGGTCGTCGCGGCCATCTACGTGTTCGTCAGTCTTGTTTCCTTCATGGCATACGCGCTGGACAAGTCAGCGGCCATCCAGAAGCGCTGGCGAACGTCCGAAGGAACACTGCTCCTCATCGGGCTCGCCTGCGGCTGGCCCGGATCCCTGGTCGCGCAGCAGTTCCTGCGGCACAAGTCCTCCAAGCCGAGTTTCGTGGCCGCATTTTGGTTGACTGTGCTGCTGAATGTCGCGGGGTTCGTCGTCCTGCACGCGGGTGTGCTTCCGCTGCCGTGGTTGTGACGAAATGGCTCGACGCCCTCGATAGCACCCACATCCCAGGCAGGCCAGCGGCGACACCGCGACACCGGTGCAAGGCCGGTTCTGTCCGTCACATGGAGCGGTTGCGCGCCAGCGGCGGGTTCTTCGCGAAGTAACGCAGGATGCCGCTCAGCAGCGCCTCCACCAGCTGGGTCTGGTAGGCCGGGTCGCGCAGGCGCTTCTCCTCCTCGGGGTTGGAGATGAAGGCCGTTTCCACCAGGATGGAGGGCACGTCGGGCGCCTTCAGCACCGCGAAGCCGGCCTGCTCGACGCGCGGCTTGTGCAGCCGGCCGACCTGTCCGATGCGGCCCAGCACTTCGCTGCCGAGTCGCAGGCTGTCGCGGATCTGCACGCTGGTGCTCATGTCGAGCAGGGCGCGCGTGACGGCGGCGTCCTTGCTCTTGATGTTGGTGCCGCCCACCAGGTCGGCGGCGTTCTCCTTCTGCGCCATCCAGCGCGCCTCCACGCTGGTGGCGCCGCGCTCGCTGAGCGCGAACACCGAGGCACCGCGCGCATGCGGCTTGATGAAGGCGTCGGCGTGGATGGAGATGAACAGGTCGGCCTGCACCCGGCGCGCCTTGCGCACGCGCTCGTTGAGCGGCACGAAGAAGTCGGCGTCGCGCGTCATCATCGCGCGCATGTTGGGTTGCTCGTTGATGCGGGCGCGCAGGCGCTGCGCCACCTGCAGCACCACGTCCTTCTCGCGCAGGCCGGTCGGGCCGATGGCGCCGGGGTCCTCGCCGCCGTGGCCGGGATCGAGCGCGACGATCACCAGCCGTTCGGCGATGCGCTTGGCCGCCGCAGCACCCGCTGACGGCGGCTCGCTGCCGGCCACCGGC
>NZ_AZND01000303.1:0-3523 GCF_000576205.1 Methylibium sp. T29
ACTGGCTGGGCTGGGACGCGGCCGCCATCGCCGCGGCGCGCGAGCGCGGCGCGCTTGGCCCGCCACGCCCCTGAGTCAGGGGGGCAGCACGCATGAACGTCACAAAGTGCTGGGCTGCGTGAAGAAACGCTCGGACAATCGACAGCAGGAAGTGTCGGGCTTCCCGGCCGCGTGCTTCCGAGCATGGCCGCACACAACAGAACGAACATGACCGCTCGCCCCTCGCTCACCCGCGCCACCACCGAAGCCGAGCCCCTGGAGGCCTGGCGCGAGATCGTCGCGCAGATCGGGCGGGACGTGGCCGGGCCGCTGACGACGGCGCTCGAGCGCGTGATCCAGCTCACCACCACCGGCAAGATCGACCGCGAAGGCCTGCGGGTGCTGCGCGCCGAGATCGAACGCGCACGCCGCGTCGGCATGGTCGGCCAGCAGCTGTCGCGGTTCGCCTCGAAGCGGCTGCGCCAGTCCCACGAGCGGCTCGACCTCGCCCAGACGCTGCAGGCGGTGCTCACGCACCGCGCACGCGAGGTCAACGCCCGCGGCATCCAGGTACGGCAGAGCACGCGCGCCATCGAGGTGCTGGTCGATCCGGCGCTGTTGTTCAGCCTGCTCAACGCGGTGCTCGACTGGGCGGCCGAGGGCGCCCGCACGAGCATCGATTTCCGCGTCGACCAGAAGGACTGGCCGCCACACGGCCGGGTGTCCTGCAGTTTTGCCCTCGAGCCGACCGACGGCGCCACGCTCGAGTCGCTGAACTGGCATCTGGTGGGACAGATCGCTCAGTCGATGGGCCTGGCGCTGCACTGCGACACCGACGAGACCCACGTGACACTGGCGCTGGAGTTCCCGCGCACCGTCAGCGACCCCGTCGAAGGCATGAGCGCCGTCGAGCTCGATCATGGCGATGCATCGACGCTGAATTCCAAGCCACTGGCGGGCAACCAGGTGCTGGTGGTGTCGGCCCGCCGTGAAATGCGGCTGCTGGTGCGCGAGGCCATCGCCAACATGGGCTGGTGATCGACTTTGTCGGGTCGGTCGACGAGGCGGTCGACTTTTGTCGCGAAGGCTGGCCGCATGCCATCGTGTTCGAGGCCGTGCTGCGCGGCGAGCGCCTCGACCAGCTGGCCGAGGAGATCCGCGCCGAGCTGCCCGGCTTCTCCTTCATCGAGATCGCCGAGGAGGGCAACGCCTTCGAGATCTCGGGCTTCAACGGCATGAACCACGCGCGGGTGGGCCGGGACGGTCTGCACCAGTCGCTGCCGTCCGCGCTGGTGTTCGAGCTCTCGAAGCAGTACTGAGGGTGCGCGCCTACAGCGCGCCGAACACCTTCTTCAGGATCGCGCTCCCGGTGCCCACCGGGTCCTGCCGGATCTTCTTCTCCTCCTCGCCGATCATCAGGTAGAGGCCGTCGAGCGCCTTGCCGGTCACGTACTGCTGCACGTTGGCGTCCTCCTTCTTCACCAGACCGAAGCCCGACGCCTTGGCGGCCACCGCGTTGTACTTGTTGGCGAGGTCGACCTTCTCGGTCTGCCGCGTGACGATCGGCAGGAACTTCTCACCGAGCGGCATGCGCGTCTTCTCGGCGAAGAAGTTCGTCACCGAGGTGTCGCCGCCGGTGAGTATCTTCTTGGCGTCATCGACCGACATCTGCTTGACGGCATTGCTGAGCAGTTGCTTGGACTCCGGCACGGCGGCCTCCGCGGCGCGGTTCATGGCGGTCACCAGTTCGTCGACCTTCTTGCCCTGGCCCAGGCTCTTCATCAGTTTGGCGGCGCTGTCCAGGCCCGACGGCAGCGGGATGCGAACTTTCGGATTGCCGAGGAATCCATCGGTCTTGCCGAGCAGGCTCACGGCCACTTCGGCCCCGCGCTCCAGCGCCGCCTTCAAGCCGGCGCTGGCATCGGCGTCACTGAGGGATAGCGCCCGCGCCTGCGCGGCGCAGATCCACAACGCCATGCCGGCGACGAGCTGCCCCGTAAACTCACGACGATCCATCGGACACCTCCATGAAATTGATGCGCTATGTTGCGGCCGCGGCCGCCGTCCTGGCAATCGGCATCGCCGCCACGCTGGCACTGACCGGCAAGCAGGCTGTCCCGGACGTGGCCTACACACTGCTCGACGGCTCGCAGCATCGCAGCGAACAGTGGCGCGGCAAGGTGGTGCTGGTGAACTTCTGGGCCACGAGCTGCGTGACCTGCGTGAAGGAGATGCCGGATCTTGCCGCCACCCACGAGAAGTTCAAGGCCCGCGGCTACGAAACGCTGGCCGTGGCGATGAGCTATGACCCGCCGGCCTACGTGGTCAACTTCACCGAGACCCGCAAACTGCCCTTCAGTGTGGCGATCGATCATGACGGCGCCATCGCCCGCGGCTTCGGTGACGTCCAGCTGACGCCCACCAGTGTGCTCATCAACAAGCGCGGCGAGATCGTCAAGCGCTACGTCGGCGAGCCCGATTTCGCCGAACTGCACCGCCTGCTCGACAAGCTGCTCGCCGAGGCCTGAGTCGGCGCCGCGGCGCCTTCAGCCCACACGCGACAGGGCCGACACCACGTCGGACTGCGTCAGCATGCCGACGAGTCGCGCCTCCGGCCCGACGATCGGAATGTGGTGGTGCCCTCCCTGCGCGAACAGTGGCACCAGCTCGGCCACCGGGCGGTCCTCGCTGGCGACGCGCACCTGGCGCGTCATGATCTGCCCCACCACCTCCGGCTTGTCGCTGTGCGTGGCCGGCGTACGGCGGATGAAGCTGCGCAGACGCGCCGACCAGCCTCGTGGACATCCAGGTCGGCATGGCGCAGGAAATCCGCCAGCGTCACGATGCCGACCACACGCCGCGCCCGGTCGACCACCGGCAGCGCCTTGATGCGGTGCTCGCGCAGCAGCGCCCAGGCGTCCTGCAGCTCGGTGCCGAATGACACCGTCACGACCTCGCGCGTCATGATGTCGGCGCAGAGCGTCGCACCGAAACGCCGACGGTAGGCCTCGCCCTCGGCCGCATGCAGCAGCGCGACCAGGTCGTCGCGGCTCACATCGATCACCTGGCCATAGCGCTCCAGCACCGCGTCGAGGTCGGCGTCGCTGAAGCGGTGGGTCTCGTCGCCGCCCGGCCCGGGCGGCGTCGCCAGCTGGGCGTGCGGATAGGGGCGTCGCGTCGCGCTGTTGTAGGCGGCGCCGGCCAGCACGAGCAGCACGGAATTGACGCAGGCCGGGAACCACGCAAAACCGAACGAGCCGATGCCGGCCAACGCCGTCAGCAGCGCCATCGCCCCGCCCGGCGGGTGCAGGCAGCGCAGCGCGAACATCGCGGCGATCGCCAGCCCCACCGCGATTGCGCCGGCCCACGCCGGGTCCGGGATCAGATGCGCGCAGGCGATGCCGATCAGCGCCGAGGCGGTGTTGCCGCCCACCACTGACCAAGGCTGGGCAAGCGGGCTGGCCGGTACCGCGAACACCAGCACCGCGCTGGCGCCGAGGGGTGCCACCAGCCAGGGCACGTCGGCGCCGGGCCATTGCGCAGC
>NZ_AZND01000304.1:0-3488 GCF_000576205.1 Methylibium sp. T29
GTGCTGAACCGCGACGACATCGGCGTGCTCGCACCCGGCATGGCGGCCGACCTGGCGATCTTCGGGCTCGACGACGTGGGCCTGGCCGGCGCGCTGCACGACCCGCTGGCCGCGTTGCTGTTCTGCCAGCCGCCGCGCGCCCGCCACACCCTCGTGCACGGCCGCGTGGTGGTGCGCGACGGCGAGCTGACCACGCTGGAACTGCCGGCTCTGGTGCGGCGGCACAACCGGCTGGCGCGGCAACTCGTCGATGGAGCCGGCCGCGCCTGAGCGGCTCGGCCGCCGACCGCCGCGCAGCGCGGCGTTTCCCCGCATTGGCGTCCTGTCGAACATTGATATGCTAGTGACATATCAAATGCTCGAAGGAGACCGCCATGTCCGATGCCGCCGCTGCCCCACCCGAGCGCAAGAAGCGCACCATCACCGAGATCCGCGACTCGAAGAAGAGCGGCGAGAAGATGGTCTACACCTCGGTGCCGGACTACACCTCGGCCAAGTGGGCCGAGCTGGCCGGCGTCGACGTGGCCGTGGTCGGCGACAGCCTGGCGATGGTCGCGCACGGTCACAGCAGCACCGTGCCGGCGACGATGGACATGATGGTGATGCACGCACAGGCGGTGCGGCGGGGCGCGCCACGCACCTTCACGCTGGGCTGCATGCCCTACCAGAGCTACAACACGGTGGACCGCGCGCTGCTCAACGCCACCCGCTTCATGCAGGACGGCGGCTGCGACGCGGTCAAGCCGCAGGGCGGCAGATCGCAGGCGCACATCCTGAAGGCATTGGTCGACTCGGGCATCCCGACCGCCTCGCACATCGGGCTCACACCGCACACCATCGCGATGTTCGGCGGCTTCAAGATCCAGGGCCGCACCGCCGAGGCGGCGATGAAGATCCTGGAGGACGCGTTCGCGATCCAGGACGCCGGCTGCTTCATGCTGGAGTTCGAGGCGGTGCCGGCGAAGATCGCGACGCTGATCTCGAAGCAGCTCGAGATCCCCACCATCGGCATCGGTGCCGGGGCCGGCTGCGATGGCCAGATCCTGCTGTCCTACGACCTGCTGGGCGTGTTCACCGACTTCAAGCCCAAGTTCACGAAGCGCTATGCCAACCTGACCGAGGTGGCGGTGCAGGGCCTGAAGGCCTACGTCGACGAGGTGAAGACCGGCCGCTTCCCCGACGACGACCACAGCTATGGCGTCGACGACCGCGAGTACGAGCAGTTCATGAACATGGTGGAGAAGCGGCGGCACGTGTGACGCTAGGGCCTGTTCACGCTATCGGAGGGCTCGCGCCGGCGCCATCCTCGAGCGCCTTCTTCTTCGCGCCGTCGAAGTCGGTGCTTCAGCGCACCAGCGCCTTGATGCGAGCCCATAGCGCCGCCTTCGACACGGTGGTCATCGCCATCGATTTCATGCACGCGTCCAGATGGTGGGGTCGTGCTCGCAGGTCCTCCACGGCGCGCGCCAAGTCGGCTGCCACACTGTCGCCGTAGGCACCTTGGGCCTTGGCCATGGCCCGTTTCATCAGCGCCTTGGGCGGCGCCATCATCGCCAGGTCGATCAGATCCCGGCTCATCACGGCATCGTCGCGCCAGCGGTCGGAGTTGGCCAGCAGCTTGCTCGTCACCATGTCCAGCGGCGTCAGCGTCGCCACGCCGCACTGCCAATCGTCCGCACCGGGAGCTTCCAGCTCGATCCGGCCCTCGAGCACGATCTCGAACTTGATGTCGGCGCCATCGACTTGCAGCAGGGTGCGGAGGCCGTATTGGTCTGCGCGCACCTCGCGGGCCTGGTTCAGTGTGTGGCCGGGCCGCGAGAGGGCGCGCATGCCTTCCGGGCCGGTCAGCCGTTGCCGCAGTTGGCGATAGCCCTCGACCCTGGAGACTAGGAAGTCGATGTCGACCGACTCACGGTATTCGCCGTACCGCAGCGCCATGGCGGTTCCGCCACCGAAGAGGCAGTCGTTCGCCACCAGGACGTCGGCGTCCAGGGCTGCGAGGATGGTCGCGATGCGGCGGTGATGCGGCCGTTCAAACAAGCAGGCGCCCCCCGCCGAGTTGGTCCACCAGGACTTGGAGCAGTGCACGCTCGGCCGGCTCCATACGGGCTTGGTCGATGTGACGCCAGTTGCGCTCGTATAGGTTCAAGGCATCCACCGGGCTGAGTTCTTCGACGTCGTGCAGTTGCCAGGCCAGGCGCTTGAGCTGGGGAAAATCGCCCAGCCGCACACGCTCCGGCAGGCTGGCCCTGTCGGCAGTGGCCGGGCGGGCCTGCGGATCGCGAAGCTCCAGTTGCAACCCGATCGCGTCGATGGCGCTGAGGTAGGCACCCATGGTCACGGAAGGCTCGCCCCGTTCGATGCGGTGCCAGGTCACCCGGGACATGCCCGCGGCTTCCGCGGCCACTGTGGCGCTGACTTTCTGGCGTCCACGGTGGGCGCGAATGCGCTCCCCCAAGGCCTGTAGCCGGGTGGCGAGGAGTTCGCCGACAGGAGGTGCTTTGGCTGGCATTGTGAATCTCATTCTATGCATTTCTGCAGGTTTGTACAGAATGAGAATCTATTTTCGGGCGCTCAGTCCCGCTGCCGCGTTAGAGCGCGAGGCGACAGGGTCACGCTTGTGGCGCCACCGCCGTCTACAGCGGGGGCCGGACATCGCAGGCCGGACCTGCCCCATGCCATCGACCGATCGCGGGGTGCGACGAGGTGATCCCCGAGTACGCGCCGTGGATCAACCCGGTTGCGGATTCGTCCCCACCGAGCCCACCGGCCAGAAGCGCGATCAGACCTCGACCGACACCGTCGCCTTGGTGAACTCTTCCAGGTTGTCGAGCAGCGCGTCGAGGGCGTGGGCCGCGGCAGCCTCGTCCCGCGCCACGATCGCGCGCGCCAGCCGGCCGTGCAGCGCCGCCATGGCCGGCAGGTCGGCCGCCTGGCGGTAGTGCAGGAACCAGAAGCGCCGCGACAGGCCGTGCATCAGGCCCATCGCGCCGGCCGCGAACTCGTTGCGTGCGGCCTTCAGGCTCAGATCGTTGAAGGCCTTGTCTGCGCGCATGAAGGCGGTGGCATCGCCGCTGATCGCGGCCGCCTCGAAGGCCTTGGCGAGCTCGGTGAACTCGGCGAGCTCGTCGTCGCCGGCGCGGCGCGCGGCGCAGCGCACGATCAGCCGTTCCACCTCGCGGCGCGTCTCCAGCAGGCGCAGTTGCTTGCGCACGTCGATCTCGGACACCAGGTTGCCGCGCTGCGGCAGGATCGACACGAGGTGTTCGCGAGCGAGCCGCTGCAGGGCCTCGCGCACCGGCGTGCGACCGATGCCGAGACGCTGCGACAACTCGGCCTCCGACATCGCGGTGCCGGGGCGCAGCTCCAGCGTGACGATCAGTTCCTCGATCTTCCGGTAGGCCTGACCGGTCAGCGTCTCGGGCCGGGTCGACGGCGCGGTGGCCAGCGGATCGGAGGAGCGCCGCGCGGCGGGCCTTGCGGTCGGG
>NZ_AZND01000305.1:0-3479 GCF_000576205.1 Methylibium sp. T29
CCCTAACGGTTGACACAAGCGGCCTGCCGTAGGCAGGTCCACTTGATGGAATGGTTAGATTCGCTCAGATGCACTGCTGGACATTCGCCGGAAAGATCGCCTTGAACTTGAGAAGATTTTGGATAGTCCAGTTCCTAATGTCGGCAAGTGTTTCGGAGTCGGCATCGATGTCTCCGTCCCGATACACCGCAATTCGGCAGGCGCGGCGGTTGTCAAGGCGTTCCCATTTGAGGTCCAGGCCCAGCGCCGCCGCTATTGCCTCTTTGCGTTGCAAGAGGCAATCGAAGACCTGCTCATTCTTCAACTTGTCGCCAGAGTCAATGTACAACTCAACGCGAACGCGGCCACCTTGCGCGAAGCTGGTCGAGTACTTATAGAGTTTCGAGTTCTCCGACGCGAATGTGTACCAATTCTGCGGCTGTCCTGTGCGGGCGTTTGTGAATTTGTGAACTTCTCGAAGTTCATCAATGAGGCTTTGGAAGTAGGTACGGTAACGCTCCTTTGTCTCTGAAGGCGCAGGGGAGATGTCAGCAACCAGGGAGGCTTCGCTGGGCATCGATACGACGGTCAGGATAAACGCGGGTTTGGACTCGTCGATTCGGATGGCGGAGGCTTGAACCGCAAACAGGCTCAGGCTCTCCTTCAGATTTTGGTTGAGAAAGTCCATAGCCGACTTGTGCTCTGGACGGATAGTCTCAGCGATCCAGACCACCGCGCCTGCGCCAAGCACAGACGCATAGGTAATTAGCTGCCCAAGATGCTTGTGATCCGTGCCGCCATACTGATTTTCGATAACTACGAGCTTGTTGGTTGAAAGATCCCGAGCAACGATGTCGGCGGAGAAGTCGCCTGCCGCAGCTTCGGTGGATTCCAATTCAAGGTCCATGCCTAGTTTGCTGCCCAGTGTGTCCAGGTTCTGTGCGAGCCATGGCGTGAAATGAGATGCTTCGCCCGTCCATAGGTCCTTCAGCGCGACAGGATGAATTGTTCCGAGGTCCAATGGTGCCTCCAGTAGTGGGTTGCGAATCTAACGTTCGAGCTGAGTGGGCCGCCGCCGGCGGAGTAGCCCGGCCCTGGAGGGGACGATATGCGACTGGCCGCGGAAGGGCCAGGCTGCGTAGCCGGTGGAGGACCGCTCGAGCGAGGGGTTAGGCTTCACTCGGGTGCGGCCGAATCTGCGTGGCGATCTGATCGGCCAGCGCGACTATGAGTGCTGAAACGTCTGGACTAATTTCTTCTAGGCAGCGAAGTGACGAAGCCTTCTGCAAGTGCCGACGGACACGGTAATGTGTGACGAGATCACATCGCCAAGCGGTCGATCGAATGCAGCGTTCTACCTCAGCGGCAGCCATCGATCTCATCTGGTCGTCAAGGAAGCACATTAAGGCGCTAGCCTTGGCAATATCGTCAGCGATCATGTCCGGCTGGATCGTCTTGCCGCCAAGCGCTTCGAAAAGGTCTGAGATGCCCGAGACAGCCTCTTTCCCACGTAGGTCAAACGCCAGGACGGGATCATCGCGTGATAGCTCTCTCAACGCCGCCTGGAATGGCTCAGAGATCGCAGCGGACAGCTTTGTAAGTTCTGACTGCATCAGGAGTCGGAGTGCTGCTTGAATCTGTGCTGGGAGGCAGGAAGCTTCAGCCTCACTCACACTGATTCCGCGCTCAGAAAGCAGTCCAACGATCCTGTCGATGTACTGCTTTGGGAAGGTGGAGATGCTGAGCACGCCCCTGGAGAGAAAGTGATGAACTTCCAAGAGGTAGAAAAGCACCGTTCGCGTTGAGCGGCGACGCTCGTGCCGGATCTTTCCACGGTAGCTCAACGCCGCGATAAGAGCGCTTAGCGCTGTTCCTGCAAGGCCAAGGAGTTGGGCGTCCATCTATCGGTAGTCTGTGAAGCCTAACGAATGAAAGGGACTTCCCCGTCCCGAACTAGCCGCGATGCGGCGACCGGCAACGAAGTGCCACGATGGGAAGTGCGAAGTCTCATCAACTCACTCGGAAGGGGAAGTCCATGGCCATTGTCCACATCGGCATCGATCTCGCCAAGAACGTGTTCGCAGTTCATGGAGTGGATGAACACGGCAAGCCGGCGCTGGTGCGGCCCAGCGTGCCGCGCGCAAAGCTGCACGAGCTGATCGCCGCCCTGCCGCCGTGCACGGTGGCAATGGAAGCCTGCTCGGGCGGCCACCACTGGGCCCGGCTGTTCGCTGCGCACGGCCACACCGTGCGACTGATCGCGCGGAAGTTCGTCGCTCCGTACCGCATGAGCAGGGTGCGAGGCAAGAACGATGCGACCGACGCCGCGGTCATCGCCAGCGAGGACGAACGGGCTCGGCAGCTGATGCGCCTGGCGGGCGTGGGTCCGACCACAGCCACGGCGGTGCTGGCCATGATCGGCAATGGCCATGAGTTCCGATGTGGCCGGCAGTTCGCGGCTTGGCTGGGCTTGACGCCGGGGCAGTACAGCTCGGGGGGCAAGACCCGGCTGGGGCGCATCACCAAGGCCGGGGATGCGTATCTGCGAACGATGCTGATCCTGGGCGCCCGCGCCGTGCTGGCTGCGGCGAAGAACAAGACCGACGGTCTGAGCCGCTGGGCGCTCACGCTCGAGGGGCGCCGAGGTTACTGGAAAGCGGTGGTGGCCATCGCGGCCAAGAACGCGCGCATGTGCTGGGCGATGCTGGCCCGGGGCGAGTCGTTCAAGCTGCCAGCGTGAGTCCACCAGCCCCTCCACCGAGAGATCCAGGCCGAAGACTTCCACCGCGTGAACGTGAAGCGTTGATGAGCAAGGTTGGACCTGCGCGAGGAGTGCCTGATCATTTCAAGGCGGCAGCACGGGCTGTCCGCGGCTAACGAATGAGGCCCTCGCGCGCGTCTTTCATCAGGGTCTGCAGCCCGACTCGGCAACGAGCAGCGCTGCATCAATGACCGGTTGTAGTTTGTCCGTCCGCACCTTGGCTCGACGAATCAATGTGACGCACGTGAACGCGGTGCAGGTTATCTCGAAGACGTGAAGTCCAGATGTGAATCGAGCCGCTGCGCGGCTCGATGGACCTCATTCGCTTGACAGATGGGGAAGCCTTATAGTTTGACGTGAGAGGCTCGACCCGGCTTGCCGGGTGACGTCCTCTCGGTGGAATGGTTAGGTGGCATGCAAGAGGAGAAGTTGACATCAGAGTTTAATGCCCAGCTAACCGCATCGCCTCAGGTTCCTACAGATTGCATTCGAGCAATCAAAGGAGAGAACGAGTGGGACATCTCCTCGTCTTCGAACAGCGCCGAAACCAGCACGGCGGCTTGTGTCGAGACACGCCTCGTTACCGTTGCAATGTCGGCTTTTGCTTGTCGCGCCAGCATTGGCAGCCTTCTCAGTTCATCCAGAATGAGGGAAGCGAAGCATACGGAGTAGAAAAGCGCTTCGGAACGGAGCTCGTTTGACAGTGCGCTTAGTTCGCCTCGCTCACCGAGAACTAGGG
>NZ_AZND01000306.1:0-3471 GCF_000576205.1 Methylibium sp. T29
CGCCCGACAGCTCGGACGGCCGGTGCGCGGTGCGCGCGGCCAGCCCCACGGCGGCGAGCATAGCGTGCGCCTCGGCATGAGCCGCTTCGCGCGGCAGGCGCCGGATCAGCAGCGGCATGGCGACGTTGTCGAGCGCGCTGAATTCGGGCAGCAGGTGGTGGAACTGGTAGATGAAGCCGAGATGCCGGTTGCGCCAGGTGCCTTGGGCCGCCGCATCCATCGCAGCGAAGTCGCGGCCCATCAGCTGCACGCCGCCGGCGCTGGGCCTGTCGAGCCCGCCCAGCAGGTGCAGCAGCGTGCTCTTGCCCGAGCCGGACGCACCCACCACCGCGAGCGTCTCGCCGCGCACCACCTGCAAATCCACCCCACGCAGCACCGCCACGTCGAGACCGCCCTCGGTAAAGCGCTTGTGCAGCCCGCGCGCCTGCAGCACGGCACCGTGGCTCACCCCCTCCCCCGACTCACTCATAGCGCAGCGCCTGGGCCGGTTGCACGCGGCTCGCGCGCCAGCTGGGGTAGATCGTCGCGACGAAGGCGAGCAGCAGCGACACCAGGCCGATCGGCACGATGTCGGCCGACTGCGGATCGCTCGGCATGCGGCTGATCAGGTAGATGCTGCCAGGCAGGAAGCTGGCGTTGAACAGACGCTCGAGCGCAGGCACGATGACATCGATGTTGAGCGACACCAGCAGCCCCAGCGCCAGTCCCGAGCAGGTACCGATCACACCCGAGGCCGCGCCCTGCACCATGAAGATCCCCATGATCGAGCGCGGGCTGGCGCCCAGCGTGCGCAGGATCGCGATGTCGGCCTGCTTGTCGGTCACCGTCATCACCAGCGTGCTGACCAGGTTGAAGGCCGCCACCGCGACGATCAGCGTGAGGATGATGAACATCATGCGCTTCTCGAGCTGCACGGCGTCGAACCAGTTGCGGTTGGTGCGGGTCCAGTCGCGCACGCTGACCGCGGGGCCGAGCTGCTCGGCCAGCTCGAAGCCGACGCGGCGCGCCTGCTGCTGGTCGCGCAGCCTGAGCTGCACGCCGGTGGGCCCGTCCACGCGGAACAGCCGCGCCGCATCGTCGATGTGCATCAGCGCCAGTCCGCTGTCGTACTCGTAGTGACCGGCATTGAAGGTGCCCACCACCGTCATCTGCTTGAGCCGCGGCACAACGCCGGCCGGCGTGACCTGGCCGTTGGGCGTGACCAGCGTCACCGGGTCGCCCACCTTCACGCCCAGCGTGCGCGCCAGCTCGCCGCCCAGCACGATGCCCCAGGCGCCAGGCTTCAGGCCCGCGAAGGCGCCGTCGCGGGATTGCGCCGCCAACGGCGTCACGTTCGCTTCTTCGGCCGGATCGATGCCGCGCACGACGGCGCCGCGCATGTCCTCGCCGCGCGCGATCAGCGCCTGGGTCGCGATGAAGGGCGCCGCACCCAGTACCTCGGGATTGCCGCGCGCCGCCGCGGCGGTAGCGCGCCAGTCGGGCAGCGCATTGCCGCCGGCTTCGAAGATCTCCACGTGCGCGATGACGCTCAGCATGCGGTCGCGCACTTCCTTCTGGAAGCCGTTCATCACCGACAGCACGATGATCAATGCCGCCACCCCGAGCGCGATGCCGAGCATCGACACACCCGAGATGAAGGAGATGAAGCCGTTGCGCCGCCCGCTGCGGCCGGCGCGGGTGTAGCGCCAGCCGATGGTGAGTTCGTAGGGCCAGTGCATGAGCAGCAGGATGCTACCCGAGGCGATCCGGCCTCGCGGCGGTCGGGATCGTTGCGGCGCGTTAGGCTGGCCGCCCTCGCACCCGCAAAGACGAAGGAGTCTCGACATGCCGCTGCACCGTCTCGCCACTGCACTGGTGGCCCTGCTGGTGCTCACCGTCGGCGCCGCAGTCGCCGCGCCGTTCGACCGCGGCCTGCTGTGGCGCATCGAGCGCGACGGTCGGCCGGCGAGTCACGTCTACGGCACCATCCACCTCGACGACGCCCGCGCCAAGGCCTTCGGCCCGCAGGTGGACGAGGCCCTGGCCGCGTCGCGCGCCTGGTGGTGGAGATGCTCGACGACGCCGACAGCCGCAGCGCGTTCGAGACGGCGGCCCGGTTGCCGCCGGGGCGCAGCTGCGCACGCTCGCCGGGCCCGAGCGCTTCGAACGCGTGGCGTCGCGGCTCTCCGCACGCTATGGCCTGCCGGCCGCCGCCACCGAGCGTCTGACACCCTGGGCCGCCTACCTGACTCTGTCGCAGCCGCCTCGGCCTCAGGGCGAGATCGTCGACGCCGCGCTGCAGCGCATCGCGCGCCAGCGCGGGCTGCCGGTCGTGCCGCTCGAGACAGCGCGGGAACAGATCGCCTCGATCGCGGCCGTGCAGACCGGGCACATGCTGGCGCTGCTGGAGGCGCAGGCACGGCGCCACGACGAAACCATCGCCGCCATCGACACGCTGCTGGCGCGCTATCTCGAGGAAGACCTCGACGGCATGCTGCAGAACGAGGAACTCGCGCTGCGCGACGAGCCGGCGCTGCGCCCCGCCTACAGCGACCTGTTCGAGCAGATCCTGGTGCGCCGCAGCGCCCGCATGGTCGAGCGCATGCGGCCCCGGCTGGAGCGCGGCGGCGCCTTCGTCGCGATCGGCGCCCTGCACCTGCACGGCGAGCAGGGCGTGCTGGCGCTGCTCGAGCGGGCTGGCTGGCAGGTGCGGCGCGTCGAGAGGCAGCGCCGCTGAACCGTCCGGGGACCGGCCCGGATAATCCTGCCATGCACCTCGTGATCCCCTTCGCCGCCCCGCTGTCAGAGGCAGGCCAGCACGCGTTGGGCGAGCTCGCGTTGCCGGCGCTCGACGCGCTGCTGGGCCGGCTCACGGCCGACCCCCTGAACGAAGGCGACGAATACCAGCTCTCGCCGCCACACGAGCGGGTGCTCGCCCGAGCGCTCGGCTGGCGGGGGGCCGACGGCGCCCTGCCCTGGGCGGCCCGCGCCGCCGCCGCAGACGGCCTGGACACCGGCGATCTGGCCTGGGGCCTGCTGAGCCCGGTGCACTGGCAGATCGGCCGCGAGCACCTGACGATGGACGACCCCGAGTCGCTGGCACTCGACGCGGCCGAGTCGCGCGCCGCCTTCGACACCGTGCGACCACTGTTCGAGAGCGAAGGCTGGCTGTGCGCCTGGGGCGCGCCGACACGCTGGTACGTCGCCCACGAGACCTTGGCCGACTTGCCGACCGCGTCGCTCGACCGCGTGATCGGCCGCAACCCCGATCTGTGGATGCCAGAGCACCCGGCCGCGCGTTTCGTGAAGCGTCTGCAGAACGAAGTGCAGATGCTGCTCTACACGCACGCGCTGAACGACGCCCGCGAAGCGACCGGCCGGGACGTGCTGAACAGCTTCTGGCTCAGCGGCTGCGGCACCCACCAGCCGGACCGCGGCGAGGCACCGCGGGTGCTGGACGCGCTGCGCGCGCCGGCGCTGCGCGAGGACTGG
>NZ_AZND01000307.1:0-3425 GCF_000576205.1 Methylibium sp. T29
GCCACGGCCGCGCGGTGCCCGTCGACGCGAGCTACGACGCGCTGGCCGCCGCGCACGTGGAGGCACTGGCGGCCGTGTCGGGCGACATCGCCCGGGCGATCGGCGAGCTGGCGACGCGCTGAGCCGTTGCCGTCACGGCCCGCCGGCGCCGTCGAACTTCGGCGTGGCGTCGTGCGACATCGCGCGCAGCAGCACGGCGCACAGCAGCACGACGCAGGCCACGACGTAGAGCCACACCAGCAGGATCGCCACCGAACCGGCGGCGCCGAAGGTCGACACCACCGCGCTGTGGCCGAGGTAGACGCTGACCAGGCCCTTGGCCGCCTCGAAGGCGAGCGCGCCGAAGACCGCCACGCCGCCGAGCTGCCGACGCGGCAACCGCACCGGCAGCATCACGCGCAGCAGCAGTGCGACCATCGTCACCGTGACGGCGAAGGACACCAGCCACGGCAGCACCAGCAACCAACCGGCCTGCAGCAACCCGCCGGCCAGCATCGGCGTGAAGGCACCGCCCAGCGAGACGAGCAGCGAGTTCACCACCAGCGACGCGAGCAGCACGAAGCCGATGCCGATCACCACCGCCACGCCACGCAGCCGGGCCGACACCAGCGCTGCCAGCAGCCGGCCGAGCGGCAGATCGGGCGCGCCGTCACGGCGCCACAGCTGCTCGAAGGCGGCGCGCAACTCGGCGAACACCGCACTGGCGCCGAACAGCGTGGCGCCGACGGCCGCCAGCGTGGCCCAAGCGCCGCGGGTCGAGCGGTAGGCGTTGGCGATCATCTCCTGCAGCAGCCGGCCGCCCTCGGTGCCGACCACGCGCGACAGCTGCGTCACCAGGTCCCCTTGCACCGCCTCGCGCCCCCACACCGCGCCGGCCACAGCGGTGGCGATCACGAGGATCGGCGCGAGCGAGAACAGCGTGTAGAACGCCAGCGCGGCGGCGGTGCGGCCGATGCGCTGCTCGGCCCACAGCGTCCAGGCGCGAACCGCCACGCG
Source organism: Methylibium sp. T29 (assembly GCF_000576205.1). Lineage (NCBI taxonomy): Bacteria > Pseudomonadati > Pseudomonadota > Betaproteobacteria > Burkholderiales > Sphaerotilaceae > Methylibium > Methylibium sp. T29. Next base: position 997 of record NZ_AZND01000307.1, read on the forward strand.
GTCCCAGCGCGGCAGCTTCACCGCGGCGACTCAATGCGTGGTGGCGCGGGGCGAGGGCCGGGCTGGAGGATCGGCCGGCTTCACGGCGCCGCCTTCCTCTTCCCAGGTGCGGACCGCCTCCCGATCGAGCAGCGCTTCACGCTGCGCCTTGCGACGCGACAGGTTGCGAACCAGTTGCATGGCCAGGCCGGAGGTCACGGTGAACATGAGGATCTTGCGCAGCATGAGCGGCTCCCTGCGCACGGGCCGGGGCGCGAATGCGTCGGCCGCGCGTGCGCGCGTCATGAGGCAAGGATAGGAGGGGGGTGGTGTCGCGTCCGTCGGGCGGCGGCGCGAGCGCGTGTCGGCGTCTTCCGACACGGGGCGGGGCACGGCGGCAGGCGCCGCGCCACGCGCCGGGGTCGATCAGTCGCCGAAGAACAGGCGGAACACCTCGGGCTCGTGCACCTCGCGGGTGTGCAGGCCCTGGAAGGCTTCGCGGAACGGCTCCGACGGCGGCAGCAGGTCGAGGTCGGCCGCCATGGTCTCGACCCAGGCCGGCGAAGCCGCCTCGATGCGTTCGCCCAGCGGGCGCTGGCCGAGCACGACGAGGCGCTGGGTCAGCGAATCGGCGAACGAGGGCAGTTCCTCCCATTCGATCGCATCGCGGCTGCGCAGGGCGTGCAGCGACGAAGAACGGTGGGCAGTGTTGGTGTGTGCGTAGCTCATGGTGTGTGCTGACGTCGATGGGACTGGTACGAAGCTTATCGGCCGCGCACCCCGGACATGAAGGGGAAAAGCGGGCCTTCGCCGGGTCAGTTCTCCACCCTGCCGCCTGCGAACGTGACATCCGACGCGCGCTTTGGAAGCGCGCTGACTTGACGCGACAATCGATCCATGCCACGCATCAGCGCGAACGTCCCCGCCGCCGAAGCCCGCGCCGTCCCGCCGCGCGCCAAGGGCGTGCCGGCCGATCCGCAGAAGTTCGCCGTCAGCGTGCGGCCCAGTCGGATCGACGGCCAGGGCGCGTTCGCCGCCGAGGCCATTCCGGCGCGCCGCAAGATCGGCGAGATCCGCGGCGAATCGATCAGCGTGCGCGAGGCGCGCCGCCGCGCCAGGGGCCAGGCCCGCATCATGATCGTCGAGGTGTCCGAGCGGCGGGCGATCGACGCCTCGCAGTCGGCCGATCCGCTGCGCTTCACCAACCACTCCTGCGCGCCCAACGCGTCGCTGCGCATCCGCCAGGGGCGCGTGGAGTTCTACGCCATGCGCGACATCGCGGTCGGTGAGGAGCTCTGCGTCGACTACGGCGAGAGCCACCACGAAGGCCGTCTGCGCTGTCGCTGCGGCGCGCCGAACTGCGCGGGGCGACTTTGATGTGGGCCCCCGGCTGCGGCGTACCGCAGCCTGCCCCCGAGGGGGCGCCCGGCCGGCTTGGGGCGGCCCGGCGCTCGGTCGGTGGGTGCCTACGGGCCGTCAGCCGCGCGCGGGCGCCGCCAGACGGCGCGCCTTCAGTTCCATCGCCAGGTAGGCCAGCGTCGCCACCGCCAACGGGCCCAGGTAGTAGAGCGCCCGGTAGGCCAGCAACGCGCCGAGCAGTTCGTGCTTCGGCAGCTCGTGCGACAGCAGCGCCACGAACACCGCCTCCAGCACGCCCAGGCCGGCCGGCACGTGGGTGATCACGCCGGCGATCGCGGCCACCAGCAGCACGCCCAGCACGGTGGGGAAGTCGATGCGCTGCTGCAGCAGCACGAACACCAGCGTGGCCATCAGCAGCCAGTTGGCGCTGGACATCGCCAGCTGCAGCAGCGCGAAGCGGCCGGAGGGCAGATCGAGCCGGTGGCCGCGCAGCGTCCAGCTGCGCTGCGGCGAGAAGGCGCACAGCGCCACGTAGGCGACGGCTGCCGCCAGCAGCACCCCACCCAGCACCTGCAAGGCCCGACCATCGAGCTTCCAGTCGGGCGGCGGCGCCAGCGGCCACAGCAGGAACACCGTGCCGGCGAGCAGCAGGTAGCCGAGCCAGTTGGTCAGCATGCTGATCGACAGCACGCGCGTGATCACCTCGTTGTCCAGCCCCAGCCGTGCGTACAGCCGGTAGCGGAAGGCCACGCCGCCGACCAGCGAGCCCAGGTTCAGGTTGAAGGCGTAGCTGACGAAGTTGACGCCCATCACCGTGCGCGGCCCGAGCGGGTGGCCGGTGCTGTGGCGGCCCAGCAGGTCGAAGCAGCTGTAGAGCGCATAGCTGGCCGCGGCCAGCGCGGCGGCGGCCCACAGGCTCGCGGCAGGCAGTTTCTTCACCGACGCCGTCACCTCGGTCCATTCCACCGTGCGGGCCTGGGTCACCAGCAGGTAGGTGACGAACGCGAAGAAGGCCAACGTGAGGCCGCGTTTCGCCCAAGGCCACCAGGGCCGCGACGTGAGGCCGCGCCGCCCGCCCGCAGCGCGGCGCG
>NZ_AZND01000308.1:0-3422 GCF_000576205.1 Methylibium sp. T29
CCTGGGCGCGGCCGGCGTGCAGGTGGGCACGGCCTACCTGCTGTGCCCGGAAGCGACCACCAGCGCGCTGCACCGCGCCGCGCTGCAGAGCGACGCTGCGCGCCACACGGCCCTCACGCGCCTGTTCACCGGCCGGCCCGCGCGCGGCATCGTCAACCGTGTGATGCGCGAGCTGGGGCCGATGAACCCGGCCGCGCCCGCGTTCCCGCTGGCCACCGCGGCGATCGCGCCGCTGCGCGCACACGCCGAGAAGCAGGGCAGCGGCGACTTCTCGCCGCTGTGGTCGGGGCAGAACGCGAGCGGCTGCCTCGCGTTGCCGGCCGCCGAGGTGACGCGTTCGCTGGCGGAGGGTCTGCTGTAGCGGCGCGCCGCTGCGGGCCGTTCAGCCGGCGATGCCGGGTTGCGGCGCGGCCTCCGCGCGGTCGGTCGCCAGCAGCGTCTCCAGGCATTGCTCCTGGACGCCGTAGTAGTCCTTCAGCGCGCGCACCTGCTCGCGCAGCGGTTCGGCGGCCCTCGGGTGCTCGCGCTTCACCGCCAGGATCATCTTGTTCTTCTGGGTGTGCTCGAGCGAGGTGAACTCGAACACCTGGGTGTCGTAGCCCTCGGCCTCCAGCAGCAGCGCGCGCAGGCCGTCGGTCAGCATCTCGGCCTCCTGGCCGAGGTGGATGCCGTGCCGCAGCAGCGGCAGCAGCAGCGTGGGGCTGCGCAGCTGCGGGCGCAGCTGCTTGTGGCAGCAAGGCGAGCACATGATGATGCGCGCGCCCGAGCGGATGCCCATGTGCATCGCGTGATCGGTGGCGATGTCGCAGGCGTGCAGCGCGATCATGATGTCGACCGGCCGGGCCGCGTAGCTGCGCACGTCGCCCAGCTCGAAGGACAGGCCGTCCAGGCCGAGCTGCTGCGCGGTGGCGTTGCCCAGAGCGACCATGTCGTCCTTCAGGTCGACGCCGGTGACCCGGACCGGGCGGTGCAGCGTGCGGCGCAGGTGGTCGTGCACCGCGAAGGTGAGGTAGCCCTTGCCGGCACCGAAGTCCAGCACCTGCAGCGGCTGCTCACCCTGAGCCTGCGCGAGCGACGGGGCCGACGCCAGCGCGTGGGCCAGCACCTCGATGAACTTGTTGATCTGCTTCCACTTGCGTGCCATGGCCGGCACCACGCGGTGCTGGGCGTCGGTGACGCCCAGGGCGACGAGGAAGGGCTGCTGCGGGTCGACGTAGCGGTGCTTCTCGCGGTCGTGCGAAGGCGGTGCGGCCGTCGGCGCGTCGGACCCGCCGTTCGCCAGGGCGGAGGGCTGTTCCGGGTTCTCGGCGGCGGCATCGGCCGGCGCGGCGGGCTTGCGGCTGCGCCGCAGCGTGGCCTTGCCCTTGCGGCTGATGGCGAGCTGCAGTTCGCCGTCGGGGGTCAGCAGGTGCAGGTTGTCGAAGGCGCTGTCGATCAGCTCGGCCACCGTGGACAGGCCCTCCTCGACCGGCAGGTTCTTCGTCACGTCCTTCGTGCGGTGGTTGTAGGTCAGCGACAGGCAGGCGCGGCCCTTCAGCGTGAGCGGCCGCACCAGCACGCGCTGCAGGTCGGGCCGGGGCCCGCGCGGGCCGGCCAGCACCATCTTGACGAGGCGGTGGTCGGCGAGGGCGGCGCGCGCCTCGTCGAAGAACTGCGTGCGCGGTTCCGCCGCGGGCGGCCGGGCCGCAGCGGCGGGAGGGATCGGGGTCGTGGGCACGGAGGGGCGGCGCGGAGCCGGGATCGAGGACGCCTCATTGTCGGCTGGCGGCACGGGAGGGGTCGATAATCCCGTCATCATGAAGCTGCGGTTCACCAAGATGCAGGGCGCGGGCAACGACTTCGTCGTGCTCGACGCCACCCGAGAGCCGCTGACGCTGAGCCCGGCGCAGTACCGCTATCTGGCCGACCGGCGCTTCGGCGTCGGCGCGGATCAGGTCCTGATCGTCGGCGCGAGCGACGAGCCCGGCATCGACTTCACCTACCGCATCGTCAATGCCGACGGCAGCGAGGTCGAGCAATGCGGCAACGGGGCGCGCTGCTTCGTGCGCTACGTGCGCGAGGCCGGCCTCACGAAGAAGAGCGCGATCCGCGTGCGCACCGCCGGCGGCGTGATCGAACCGCGCTGGCTGGTGGACGGCCGCGTCACCGTGGACATGGGTGCGCCGGTGTTCGAGCCCGCCCGCGTACCGTTCGACGCCGCCGGCCTGCAGCCGCGCGAGCTGAACGGCTTTGCGCTGTGGCCGCTGGACGCGGCGGACCGCACGGTGGAGGCTGCGGTGGTGTCGATGGGCAACCCGCATGCGGTGATGAACGTGGCGCAGTTCGGCAGCGGGGGCGTCGACGAGGCGCCGGTGGCCGAACTGGGCCCGCTCGTCGAGCGCCACACGCGTTCCCGCAGCGCGTGAACGCCGGCTTCCTGCAGGTGCTGAGCGATACCCATGTGAGGCTGCGCGTGTACGAGCGCGGCGCCGGCGAGACGCTGGCCTGCGGCACCGGTGCCTGCGCCGCGGTGGTGGCGGGCATCCGCCTCGGCTGGCTGCGCGCCGGCACGCCGGTCGACGTGGACACGCGCGGCGGCGAACTGACGATCGAATGGGCCGGCCGCAGCGACGCGCCGGTGTGGATGACCGGCCCCGCCGAGAGCGTGTACGTCGGCGAGATCGATTTACCGGAACAGGGAGACTGACCCAGATGAGCACGCAAGGCATTACCGAGGACGACATCGCGAGTTTCCTGCAGCAGACGCCTGGCTTCTTCGAGCGCCATGCCGACACGCTGGCCAGCGTGCAGCTCACCAGCCCGCACGGCAACCGAGCGGTCTCGCTGCAGGAGCGCCAGATGGAGATGCTGCGCGAGAAGATCCGCGGCCTCGAGATGCGGCTGGTCGAGATGATCCGCCACGGCCAGGAGAACGTGGCGATCGCCGACAAGCTGCACCGCTGGACACGCTCGATCATGCTGACCAGCAACGCCAGCGACCTGCCGACCGTGCTGGTGGAGCAGCTGAAGCACGAGTTCCTGATCCCGCAGGCCGGCATCCGCGTGTGGGGCGCGGCCGATGCCTTCGAGTCGCTGGCCTTTGCGCGCCCGGTGAGCGACGAGGTGAAGAGCTTCGCGACCAGCCTGACGCAGCCCTACTGCGGCGTGAACTCGGGATTCGAGGCCGCCGGCTGGTTCGACGAGTCGGGCGCGGTGGTGTCGCTCGCGATGCTGCCGCTGCGCCACGACCCGTCCGCGCCGGCCTTCGGCATGCTGGTGCTGGGCTCGCCCGACCCGACGCGCTACACCGCCGACATGGGCACCGAGTTCCTGGTGCGCATCGGCGAGCTGGCCAGCGCCGGCCTGCACCGGCTGCTGCCGGTGCACTGACGAGGCCCATCGTGCCGTCGGCGCCCGCGGCCGCCCGACGCCGGAGCGCCGTC
>NZ_AZND01000309.1:0-3385 GCF_000576205.1 Methylibium sp. T29
GCAGCGGCGCGATGTCGGCCGACGGCAGGTCGGCGTAGAGCGTGCCGACCCAGCGGCGCCAATCGCCCGGCCGCGCCAGCAACCCGCCCTGCCCCTCGACCGGCCGCGCCAGCAAGGGCTGCGTGAAATGGCCGCGCAGCGAGAAGCGCTCGCCCCACTCGGCCGGCGGCGTGGCGTCGAGCCGCAGTTCGTGGCGCCGCACGCCGTTGCGCACCACCAGGTCCACCGCGTCGAGCGACAGCGGGGGCGCGCCCCGCAGTTCGTCGGTCCACACCAGGGTGCCACCTTGGATCACGAACTCCTGCTGGCTGAAGAACCAGTCCGTCGCCGCGCCTCATCGCCGGGGCCCGATGACTCCAGTCCGGCCACGAGGATGCGACCGCGCGCGTCGCGTCGCACCTCGAGCCGCGCGCCCTCGACCCGCAACTGGTCGAAGCGCAACCGCCAGCGCCCGTCCCAGCCCGGCAGCAGGGACGACGGCGACAACACGGCGCGCACGCTCGGCAGGCGCAGCGCCTCGCGCGGCTCGATGTCCTGCTGCGGTGCCTCGTACAGCACCACGTCGCGCAGCTCGATGGAACGGGCCCAGCGCCACACCGAGCCGCCATCCGTGACTTCGATCGCGCCGATGCGCACCGGCACGCCCAAGGCGTGGCTCACACGCATCTCCATGTCGGGACGCCAGTGCTCGATACGCGGCAGAATCGCCCACTGCAGAACCAGCCACGCCGCGATCACGATGCTCGACACGAGCAGCACGCCAGCCAGTCCCCAGCGCCCTGCCCTGGCCCAGCCGGAACGTCGCCGGGGCGGGCGGGCGACCGACGGCGGCGGTGACACAGTGGCAGGGGCGGGAGGCGGGATGGACGGCATCGAATGGCAGAACGGGCGGCGGGGCGCGCAGCACGCACGCCTTGCGCGCCGCACTGACTGCACGGCCCGCCACGTGGCCGGCATGCCGCGTCTGGCGCTCCGTCGACGGGCAGCACGCTAGCACAGACCCTTCGGCCACACGATGCGTTCCCTGCCTGAAACAAGCACGAACAACGGCGACGGCCCGGTGAACGCCTGCCCGACCGGACCGGCGCAGGCGGCCCATTCGCGCTTCGTCCAGCGCATCCGCCGCCGCTACCCGGCCGAGTTGGCCTTGCTGCCACCCGGCGTGCCGGGACGCGAAGCCATCGGCGCCTTGATTGACACCCTGCAGTCCGGCGGCCGGGCCCTGCCGGCCGCCTTGCGCGTGGCCCGTCAGCTGGTGATCGAGCGGCTGGCGGTGCTCGACATCGAGGCGCACGCCCCGCTCGACACCGTCACGCTCACCATGAGCACGTTGGCCGAGGTGACGCTGGACCGCGCACTGGCGCAGGCCTTCGCCGACCAGGACGCGCGCCACGGCATCCCGTGCAAGGCCGACGGCCGTCGGGCCGCGTTCTGGGTGCTGGGCATGGGCAAGCTCGGCGCGGTCGAGCTCAACGTGTCGTCGGACATCGACCTGATCTATGTCTATGACGAAGACGGCCAGACGGCCGGTCATGGCAACAGCCGCGCCGGCGCGTCGATCAGCAACCACGAGTACTTCAGCCAGGTGGCGCGCACGCTCTATGCGCTGATCGGCGAGACCACCGAGGACGGCAACGTGTTCCGCGTCGACCTCGCGCTGCGGCCGAACGGCAACTCCGGCCCGCCGGTGGTGAGCCTAGCGATGCTGGAGGAGTACTTCCTCGTGCAGGGCCGCGAGTGGGAACGTTTCGCGTGGCTGAAGAGCCGCGTGGTCGCGCCGGCCAGCGCCATGACCAGCGGCGAGGCGCTGCCGCTGCGCGACGTGGTGATCCCGTTCGTGTTCCGTCGCTACCTCGACTACGGCGTGTTCGAGGGCCTGCGCCAACTGCACCGCAAGATCCGCGATGAGGCGGCGCGGCGCGCCGCCGGACGGCCCGAGCGCGCCAACGACGTGAAGCTGTCGCGTGGCGGCATCCGCGAGATCGAGTTCACCGTGCAGCTGCTGCAGGTGGTGCGCGGTGGCCAGTTCCCCGAGCTGCGCACGCGCTCGACGCTGACCGCGCTGGAGCGGCTGGTCGCGGTCGGCGTGATGAAGCCCGAGACGGCCGGCAAGCTCGCCGAGGCCTACCGCTTCCTGCGCCGGCTGGAACACCGCATCCAGTACCTCGACGACCAGCAGACGCATCTGCTGCCGACCGACGATGCCGATCTCGGTGGATCGCCCGCTCGATGGGGCTGATCTGCACGGCCGACACCTGCGAGCTGCTCGACACGCTGGGCACGCACCGCGAGTTCGTCGCGACCGAGTTCGACGCGCTGCTGCACGACGGCCGCACGCCGGGCGCCGGCGGCTGCAAGAGCTGCGGCGGCCCGCCGCCCCAGCTCGACGGCGAAGCCTTCCTCGAGCGCCTGCCGGCGGCGATCGCCGCGCGCGTGCGGAGCTTCTGCGCGACGCCGAAGGTCGCCGTGCTGCGCGACGAGACGAAGCTGCGGCTGGCCAAGCTGATCGGCCGCGCCTCGCTGGCCATCGACGAGGTCGACATCCGCGAGGACGCGGTGCTTCGCTTCATCGATTGGCTCGAGCCGCTGCTGCGCCGCGAGAGCTACCTGGCGCTGCTGGCCGAACGGCCCGAGGTGCTGAACCGGCTGCTGCGACTGCTGGGCCTGGCGCGCTGGCCGATGCGCTACCTGATGCGCCACCCGGGTGTGATCGACGAGTTGGCCGATGCCCGTGCGCTGCAGGGGCGCTTCGAGCGCGCCGCCTACCTGCGCGACCTGAACGAGCGCCACAGTGCCTGGAAGCGCGGCGGCCAGGCCGACGAGGAGTCGCTGCTCGACACGCTGCGCCGCGCCCACCATGCGGAGGTGTTCCGCACGCTGGTGCGCGACGTCGAGGGAGCGCTCAGCGTCGAGCAGGTGGCCGACGATCTGTCCGCGCTGGCCGACGCCACGCTCGACTGCGCCATCCGCTGGGCCTGGCAGCACCTGCGGCAGCGCCACCGCGACGACCCGCATTTCGCGGTGGTCGCCTACGGCAAGCTTGGCGGCAAGGAGCTCGGCTACGGCTCCGACCTCGACGTGGTGTTCCTGTTCGACGACGCCGACGAGGCTGACCCCGACAAGGCCGCCGAGGTCTACGCCGCCTTCGTGCGCAAGCTGATCACCTGGCTCACGCTGCGCACCGCGGCCGGCGAGCTGTTCGACATCGACACCGCGCTGCGCCCCAACGGCAACTCGGGACTGCTGGTGACCTCGATCGCGTCGTTCGAGCGCTACCAGGCCGGCCGCGGCAGCAACACCGCGTGGACCTGGGAGCACCAGGCGATCACGCGGGCGCGCTGGTGCGCTGGCGAGCCGGCCCTCGCGCCCCGCGTCGAGGCGGTGC
>NZ_AZND01000310.1:0-3376 GCF_000576205.1 Methylibium sp. T29
CCGGCGCGACGGCGACAGCTGGGCCGCCGCCTACTGGGCCGCGCTGGCGCAGCGCCCCACCGACGCGACGCGCCGCTCGACATGCTGATGGAGCAGACCCACGGGCCGCACGCCACCGCGTGGTGGGTCAACGGCATCCAGCTCAAGCTCGGGCTGCTGGGCAAGGTGATCGGCTTCTCCATCCTGGCGATCCAGATCGGCCACACCGAGAGCTTCGACGCCACGCAGTCGCAGGCGCTGCTGAAGAGCCTGACCTCCGGCCTGGGCATCGCGCTGCTGACCACCATGGTGGGCCTGGTGGGCAACATCCTGCTCGGCCTGCAGCTCACCCGCCTGGACCGCTACGCCGACGCGCTGGTGGCCGACACCCAGCGCCACGGCCTGGCCCACGGCGCCGGGCGTGATGAGACCGCGACCGAGCCCACTGCATGAGCCGCAAGCGCCGTTCGCGCGAGGTCGAGGTCGACCCGTTCTACGACATGTTGTTCAACATGCTGATCGCCTTCGTCTTCTGTTTCATCATCGCGCTGCTGGCGATGAACCCGAAGGCGCTGAAGGCCGGCGACATACCGGCCAAGGCCGAGTTCATCATCACCGTGAGCTGGCCCGACAACAACCCGAACGACCTGGACACCTGGGTGCAGGACCCGGCCGGCGACCTGGTGTGGTTCCGCGCCCGCGAGGCCGGGCTGATGCACCTGGACCGCGACGACCGCGGCCTGGCCAACGACACCATCGTGGTCAACGGCAAGCAGATCGTGAACCCGCTGAACCAGGAAGTGGTCACGCTGCGCGGCATTGCGCCCGGCGAGTACACGGTGAACATCCAGTACTACGAAACCAAGAACGGCGAGCCGGTGGAGGCCACCGTGTCGCTGGTGAAGGTGAACCCGCGCGCCGAGGTCGTGTACTACGGCACCGCCACGCTCGCGCGCAAGGGCGACGAAGCCACCGCGCTGCGCTTCACCGTGCTGCCCGACGGAACCGTGAACAACATCAACACCCTGCCCAAGACCCTGGTGCAGCAAATCTGAGCCGGCCCCGCCATGACACTCTCCATTGCCATCACCTACGCCGCGCTGCTGGCCCTGACCGCGCTGGCACTGCTGTACTCCCGCTGGCCCGCCTGGCTGAAAGGCCTGCTGGTCGCCGGCGTGACGGTGCTCTACTTCCACGGCGCCGCGGTGCTGCAGGCCGTGTGGGGCCTGCCGGCCGACGAGGCGCTGCCACCGCGCTTCATCCTGCTGGCGGCCGTGATCGACGAACCCAGCGCCTCGCACCCCGGCGCGCTGTACGTGTGGGTGAACCGCATCGAGGACGGCAAGCCCGCGCTCGAGCCGCGCGCCTACAAGCTGCCCTACGCCAAGGACCTGCACGCGCTGCTCAACGAAGGCATGAAGAAGGCCCGCCAGGGCGTGAGCCAGCTCGGCACCGCCGAACCCAAGGCCGGCCGCAAGGGCCTGGCCTGGCTGCGCCCCGGGCGCGACGAGCAGAACGTGAAGATCCGCGACCTGCCCAAGCCGCAGCTGCCGGAGAAATGAGCATGATGCACCGTGCCCTCTCCGTCGGCCTGCTGTGCGCGGCCACGCTACTGGCCGGCTGCGGCGGGCCGCCCGCCGCCGTGAAGCTGTTCCCGCTGGAGCCCGGCCGCTCCTGGGTCTACCGCACCACCACCGAGCTGGAAGACAACACGCGCGACGAAGAGATCATCACGTTGCGCACGCTGGGCAAGGACACGCTGACCGTGGAGCAGGCCGCCGAGCCCGGCCCGGCCTGGCACCGCCACAGCGACGGCGGCGCCGACTACTGGCTGCGTGCCGACGACACCGGCATCTACCGCGTGGCCAGCAAGAGCGAGCTCGACGCCGAGCCGCAGCCCGACGCCACCCGCCGCTACGTGCTGAAGGCGCCCTACACCGTGGGCACGCAGTGGCAGACCGACACCGCGCCCTACCTGCTGCTGGAGAACACCAACTTCCCGCGCGAGACCCGCCACCGCCACCCGGCGGTGCCCATGCTGTTCAGCATCACCGCGGTGGACACCGCGGCGGAAGCCGACGGCCGCCGCTACACCGGCTGCACCCAGGTGCAGGGCAACGGCCAGATCCGCATCTTTTCCAGCTCGGTGGGCGGCTGGCGCGACGTGCCCATCGTGGCCCGCGAGTGGTACTGCCCCGGCGTGGGCCTGGTGCGGCTGGAGCGCGAGGAGCTGGTGGGGTCGAGCGGGTTGGTGTTCGGGGGAAAGCTCGTGATGGAGTTGGTGGACGAGGGCTGAGGGGCGAAGAGAACCATGGATGAGCGTTCAGCGACCCCTTGCCGTGCGCGCGGACTGAATCGCCCCGGGCCTTTTAGACACCTCTGTGGCGCATGAGGCCGAGCGAGGGATCACGCGAACTACTTTTCCAGGAACCCGAGCTTCGCCGACCCGTTGACTTCTAGCTTCTTCCCGACAACCGTCTTGCTTGCGGTTTCTTCTATCCACACTGCCGAATACTCATCGCTGAATTCACCTCGAACGACGTAGGTTGCATTGGGCTCCGGGACAAACTCTACCGTGCCCTTGACCTGGTACACAGTGCTGGTCAGGGCCTGGATAGGGGCGGCGAAGATCGTCCTTCCTCTTACGCCCACCTTGACAAGCTTGCCTGCAACGATCGACCTGCCGAACTGGACAGTGGTTAGAGCAAAGCCTTTGCCTTGGCTGGCTTGATGCGTCCGCCTCATTCCGTTGTCAATGTCTTGCCCATCCAGTTGCTCGGCGACAAACAGGTCGGCCTTGGAACGACTGTGCACCAATCCTGAGTCGTCAAGCCGAGCTTGCGGCCCGGAGTAACTTGCAGGGATCGATGGGGCGACTGATGCACAGCCAGACAAGAGAAGAATGGACAGGGCAATTGCGAGACGACCGAACACGACAGACCTCCGTAGTTGTTAGAAATCGGACTTGATGCTTAACGTTTGAGTAACGACACGCTCGATCGCAGCGCCGACCGCTGCCAGCAAGAAGTACACGTACTTCTCTTGCGCCGCTCGGTGCTGACGGCACACCTCGGCGCGAAGCGGCTGGCAAGACGTCCCCTCGATGGAAGGGTTAGGCATCACTGAGCAGCTTGGACAGCATGTTCTTGCGAGCGACATCAGGCTTGTATGGAACGTACTCCTCGCGTTCCTGCAGCAGCCTTCGCCATCGCTGAAGGAAGGCTTGATCGACACGAAGGGACGGCTTCGACTGGATCCACGCTTCTTCGCACTTCGCTAGTGTGGTGCGCCACTCTGTTCTGTACTTATGCCGCGACGGTCGCCAAGGCGGCCTTGGCCCGGGTGACCTTGGCCAGGATGTCGGTGGCGCTGGCTGTCCAGATGAATGTGCGCGCCG
>NZ_AZND01000311.1:0-3355 GCF_000576205.1 Methylibium sp. T29
GCCGTCGTGGCGGCACCGGCACCGGCACCGGCGCCGGCGCCGGCGCCGGCCTCCGCCGAGGCGGCGGACGACGTGCCGGTCACGATGAACGGCGACCGCATCCTCGAGCTGACGCTCGGGCCGCTGCAAAAGCCCGAACTGGCCGACAGCATCGTCGAGCTCTTCAAGGAGATCGAGGGCCTCGGCACCATCGATCCGATCGACGGTGGCATGCCTCAGGACGGCTTGCGGCGCTTCCGCGTCACCACGCCCAGCAGCGACGCCGACCTGCTCGACCTGTTCGGCTTCCACGTGGCGCGCGAGGAGGTGCAACTGCGCCCCTGGAGCGGCGAGCGCGTCGCGCCGGGCTACGGCTTCTATCCCAACGCACCCGGATCGCCGATGACCGAGGAAGACCCGGGCTTCGGCTTCTTCGACAACGCGCCCGGTGCGCCTGGCGCCTCCACCCAGCCGCCCACCGAGGCCGCAGCACCGGCGGTGGCTGCAGGCGCTCCGAAGGCGGCCGGCAAGGCCGAGGGCAAGGCCCCGGCCGCCACGCTGGAGGCATCGTCGATCCGCGTGTCGGTCGAGAAGGTCGACCAGCTGATCAACCTGATGGGCGAGCTCGTCATCACCCAGGCCATGCTGGCGCAGAACAGCACCCACCTCGATCCTGTGCTCTACCAGAGCATGGTCTCGGGCCTGACGGCGCTGGACCGCAACACCCGCGACCTGCAGGAAGCGGTGATGTCGATCCGCATGATCCCGATGCAGACGGTGTTCAGCCGCTTCCCGCGCATGCTGCGCGACCTGGCCAGCAAGCTCGGCAAGCAGGTCGAGCTGGTGACGCAGGGCGAAGCGACCGAGCTGGACAAGAGCCTGGTCGAGAAGATCACCGACCCGCTGACCCACCTGGTGCGCAACTCCTGCGACCACGGCATCGAGATGCCGGAGGAACGCCGCGCCAAGGGCAAGCCCGAGGTCGGCACGATCACGCTGGCGGCGTCCCACCAGGGCGGCAGCATCGTCATCGAGGTGCGCGACGACGGCAAGGGCCTGTCGCGCGAGAAGCTGCTGAAGAAGGCGCGCGAACGCGGTCTGCATGCCCCCGACTCGCTGAGCGACGGCGAGGTCTGGGCGCTGATCTTCGAGCCCGGCTTCTCCACCGCCGAGGTGGTGACCGATGTGTCCGGCCGCGGTGTCGGCATGGACGTGGTCAAGAAGAACATCGCCTCGCTCGGCGGTACCGTCGAGATCGACTCGGCCGAAGGCTACGGCATGCGCGTCGCGGTGCGCCTGCCGCTCACGCTGGCCATCATGGACGGCATGAGCGTGGGTGTCGGCGACGAGGTCTACATCCTGCCGCTGTCCAGCGTGGTCGAGAGCTTCCAGGTCGGCGAGAACGTCATCAAGACCGTCGGCGGCAGCGGCCGCGTGGTCGAGGTGCGCGAGGAATACATGCCGGTGCTCGAGCTCGAGCAGCTGTTCCACGTGCCGCGCTCGAACGACGAGCATGCCAGCGAGATCATGGTCGTGATCGAGGCCGAGGGCGGCCGCATCGCGCTGCTGGTGGACGAGCTGATCGGCCAGCAGCAGGTGGTGGTGAAGAACCTCGAGGCCAACTACCGCAAGGTCGACGACATCTCCGGCGCCACCATCATGGGTGACGGCCGCGTCGCCCTCATCCTCGACGTGGGATCGCTGGTGCGGCGCTCGCGCCACTGAGGGGCCGTCTCCGCCCGAACCGATTCCCGCTCTCCCGGAAAGACTCCAAGATGAAACTCGACCAACTGAAGATCGGCGCCCGACTCGGGGCAGGCTTCGGCACCGTGCTGTTGTTGCTGGTGCTGATCGTCATGCTCTCGTTCTCGCGACTCGTGATGACCGAACGGGGCTTCGACAGCGCGCTCGACGTGGAGCATCGCGTGGCGCGGGCCGACGAATGGAAGAACCTGACCACGCTCAACGTCAGCCGCACCATCGCGATCGTGAAGTCGGGTGGCCTGCCGCAGATGAGCGCGTTCCTCACGCCGCAGATGAAGGACACCAGCGAGCAGATCACGCGCGTGCAGAAGGAACTGGAGGCCGAGCTGAGCCATGAGCGCAGCAAGGCACTGTTTGCCGACATCTCAGGGAAGCGCAAGGTCTACATCGACCAACGCGAAGCGGCGCTGGCCCTGCTGAAGGCCGGCGACGTCGCGGCGGTCGAGCTGCTCCTGGAGAAGAGCCTGCTGCCGGCCTCCAAGGTCTACCTGGCGGCCATCGAGGACTTCAGTAACTTCGAGCGCGAGCTGGCCGTGCAGAGCGCCGCTGCGGTGAAGGCCGACGTGCAGCGCAGCAAGCTGATGCTGCTGGTGCTGGCCGGTGTGTCCATCGTCCTCGGCAGCCTGAGCGCCTGGGTCCTGACCCGGTCCGTGACGGCGCCGCTGCGCCGCGCTGCGGCCAGCACGCAGGCGATCGCCGCCGGCGACCTGTCGCAACCCATCGACGCCACGGGCCGCGACGAGGTGGCCGACCTGCAGCGCAGCCTGGGCAGGATGCAGACCTCGCTGCGCGACATGGTGAGCGCGGTGCGCCTGAGCACCGACAGCATCACCACCGCCAGCAGCGAGATCGCGACCGGCAACCAGGACCTCAGCGCCCGCACCGAACAGACCGCGAGCAACCTTCAGGAAACCGCGAGCTCGATGGAGCAGCTCACCGGCACGGTCAAGCAGACCGCCGAGTCCGCCCGCACCGCCAACCAGCTCGCGTCGTCGGCCCAGGCCACGGCGGCCAAGGGCGGCCAGGTGGTGTCGCAGGTCGTGTCGACGATGGACGACATCAACGCGAGCAGCAAGAAGATCGCCGACATCATCGGCGTGATCGACGGCATCGCCTTCCAGACCAACATCCTCGCACTGAACGCGGCGGTCGAGGCCGCCCGTGCCGGTGAGCAGGGCCGCGGCTTCGCGGTGGTGGCCGGCGAAGTGCGCAACCTGGCGCAGCGCAGCGCCCAGGCCGCCAAGGAGATCAAGGACCTGATCGGTGCGAGCGTCGAGCGGGTCGAGTCGGGCAGCAAGCTGGTGGCCGATGCCGGCCGCACGATGAGCGAGATCGTGGGTTCGGTGCAGCGTGTGTCCGACATCATCGGTGAGATCACGGCCGCCGCCGCCGAGCAGTCGGACGGCATCGGTCAGGTCAACACCGCGGTGACCAACCTCGACCAGATGACGCAGCAGAACGCCGCGCTGGTGGAGGAGAGCGCCGCCGCCGCCGAGAGCCTGAAGGATCAGGCGATCCGTCTGGCCGCTTCGGTCTCGGTGTTCCGCGTCGATGCGCATGGCGCGGTGTCGCGGCCGGCCGCTGCCACGCCGAGCCTGCCCGCGCCCAGCGC
>NZ_AZND01000312.1:0-3333 GCF_000576205.1 Methylibium sp. T29
GCAATGACTGAACCAGAACAACAACCGGCCACGCTCGTAGAAAACATGCTTCTGCTGCGCCGCGAGGACTTCGACGAACTGCTCGACCGTGCCGCTGAACGCGGAGCCGAGCGCTGCCTTGCCCATCTCGGGCTGGAGAACGGCAGTGCTGCGAAGGACATCCGCGAACTGCGCGATTTGCTGGAAGCGTGGCGCGATGCCCGCAGAACGGCGTGGCAGACCACCGTCAAGGTCGTGACCACCGGCATCCTGGCCGCGCTGCTGGTGGGGGCCGCCATCAAGTTGAAGCTGATGGGAGGCGTGCAATGACCGCCAAGCCGAAGATCTGCCTTTTGGACGACTGGCGGCGCGTAATGCGACAGGCCTGGAGCATCCGCTTCTCGCTACTGGCCACTGCTTTCACGGCGGCGGAAGTGGTGGTGCCGCTGTTGGGCGACGTGCTGCCGCGTGGCGCATTCGTGCTGCTGGCCTTCGCCGCCAGCATCGGCGCGACCGTGGCCCGCATCGTGGCACAGCCGGAGATGCACCGATGATCCGGCCGCCGCAAAGACGCACCGTTGCCGCGTTGACGCTGTCCGCTGCCGCGCTGGTCGGCATCGTGCTGCACGAGGGCTACACCGACCGCGCGGTGATTCCGGTCAAGGGAGATGTGCCGACCATCGGGTTCGGCACCACCACCGGGGTGAAGATCGGCGACACCACCACGCCGCCGAAGGCGCTGGCTCGAGCGCTCACCGATGTGCAGCAGTTTGAGGGTGCGCTCAAACAATGCGTAACCGTGCCGCTGGCCCAGCACGAGTACGACGCCCTGGTGAGCTTTTCCTACAACGTCGGCAGCCGCGCGTTCTGCCAGTCCACGCTGGTCAGGAAACTCAACGCCGAGGACTACGCGGGAGCCTGTGCCGAGCTGCTGCGCTGGCGCTTCTTCCAGGGAAAAGACTGCGCGCTGCCCACCAACGCGCGGCTATGTGGTGGGCTGGCTACACGGCGAGAAGCCGAATACCGGCAGTGCATCGGGGAGGCGTCGTGACCCTGATTCCGTGGCCGTACCGGCTGCTGGCCCTCGCGGCGCTCGGCGTCGCCCTGGTTGGCTTTGGCTGGATCAAGGGTGCGAGCCACGTTCAAGCGCAATGGGACGCCGCCATCCAGCAACAAACCCTTCAAGCCGCCGCTGCCCGCGAGCGGCAGGCGCAAGCCACCGTCAAGGTTGTCACCCAGTACGTCGACCGCGTCCGCGTCATCCGCGAGAAGGGCGACACCATCTTCAAGGAGGTTCCCGTCTATGTGCCCGTTCAAGTCGATGCCGCTTGCACTATCAACCGTGGCTTTGTGCGCCTGCACGACGCTGCCGCCGCCGGTGAGTTGCCCGAACCCGCCCGAGATGCTGATGCGGCCGCCGCAGGCATTGCGCTCTCTGCCGTCGCCGGAACCGTCGCCGCCAACTACCAGATCTGCCACGAGAACGCCGAGCAACTGAGGGCGTTGCAGGCGTGGGTCAGCGAGATGGGGGCGGCAAAGCAAACCCCTTCACCCGCGCCGTGATCAGACGTCGATGGTCGTCGTTTTCCAGACTTCCTGCGCCAGCGTGATGAGCAGCCCATGGCGCTTTTCGATGGATGCGGCATTCCACGCAGGAAAAGCCGCCAGCTTGGTGTTGATCCGGGAAATCGATGTGTTCTGTCCGACGTCGGTCAGCGCCACCAGACTGCGGGTCAGGTAGTTGCCGCTCTTGCCATACTCGACCTGCTTGGCCGCGTAGAAGTCGTTCCCCGCGACGATGTTGATCGGCTTCTCCAGCAAAGTCAGATTGCCGAGGCGATTCTTGTAGTCGTCGTAGACCGCGTTCGGGTTCTCTGCCGCCCACGTCGCACGCAGTTCCGCCTTCGGGTTGTCGGGCAGGATGTGTTCGATTTCCAGCTTGGTGAAGGGCTCCAAGCTACCTGGTACCTTCAGCCCGTTGAACGACATCTCTACGTGCTGGGTCAGTCGCGCGAGCAAGTAGCGTGTGCGGTACTGCTGCATCGAATGCAGCGTGAAGCGCTTGAGGGCGTCGGCCAGCTCCTGCGACTTGCCCGCCATGTTCTTCTCGAAGCGGTCGGCGACGAATGCGTTGAGCTGAACCTTCTGCTTCACCGGATCGCTGGCCTCGGCGATTGCACGCAGCTCATCGGCCCATTGCGAGAAGCTGCGTTCCAGATCCTTGGTCGGCGTCTTGGTGAAGATGTAGTAGAAGAGGAAGCTCTCCAGCTGCGCCACGAAGTGATCGAACAGCGGTTTCGGAAAGTTCGCCGCCGCCAGCAGCAAGACGTAGTGCAAGCTGAATGCACCACCGGCCAGCCGCTTCAGGCTGTCCATCGCCAGACTAGGCTTGCCGTCATTGCCCAGCCCGTTGGCAAAGGCCAGGTAGTGCTCGACGTTGCGGATCACCTTGCGAACGAACTCGAAGGGCTTGCCCTCGTAATCGCACAGCGCCGCGTTGCCCTTGGCGATGAACCAGTCGTAGATCTCGTCCTCGCGCACCACCGCATCGCCGCGTTCGTTCTTGATGACGTAGTTGGCCATCAGGAAGTAGCGCAGGAAGCGCAGCGGCTTTTCCTTCTCCTTCTCCAGCGGCTTGGTGATCTTCTTCCACTCGTCCTTGAGCTGGGTGAACTGCGTTTGCTTGACCTGCGTGAACAGCAGGTTCTTGAGCAAGTCCATCGGGTTCAGGCCCACGCCGCGCTCGTTGATGGTCTCGAAAATCTTCAGCGCGCTGCTGACATCGGTGGAGATCTGGATGAACACCACGTTGTTGGCCAGATAGCCCCAATACTTCTTCAGCTTGGCCGTGTCGTCGTAGTTGTCCTTCAGGTAGCGATACAGCGTGCTGTAGGCATTGACCAGATTCTCCAGCGAGCCAAAGCTGGCGATGCCCGAAGCCTGGATGCCTGCGCGCACGGCCATCGGTTCGGCGTCCAGCTCCACGAGCTTGGCCATCACTTCGCCCGCGCTCTCGTAACGCGGCTCCAGCTTCAGGGTGGTGCACACCTCGCCGTCGCTGTCCACGTAGCTGGTCGAGATCAGCCCGGCAATCATCTGCCGCTGCGGTTCGCCCTGGAACAGATGCTTCAGGGCACACAGCAGCAGGAAGAAGGTGGTCAGGCGCTGCTGGCCGTCGATCACCTCGTAGTGGTTCTTCTGATCGGTCGGCGACACCAGCACGGTGCCGATGAAGTATTCCCGCGTGGTGCTCGCATCGATCTGCTCGCCGATGTCCTCCAGCAGCTGATGCACTTCCTTGTCCGTCCAGACGTACTCGCGCTGGTAGTCCGGGACGATGTAGAAGCACTCCCT
>NZ_AZND01000313.1:0-3302 GCF_000576205.1 Methylibium sp. T29
GGTGGCGAGCCCGCGCCTGCTCGAGCAGGCCGCGAGCGGCGCCGCGCCGCCGCTGCGCACACCGGCCGACCTGGCGCTGCACACGCTGCTGGAGGAAGACAGCCTGCAGGCGAGCACCCAGTTCGTCAGCTGGCGGCACTGGCTGGCGGTGCAGGCCCTGCCTGCGCTGGAGCCGCGACGCTGGATCTACCTGAACTTCACCTACCAGCAGGTGCAGGCTGCGCTGGCCGGCCAGGGCATCGCGCTGGCCCGGCTGGCGCTGGTCGACGAATCGCTGGCGCGCGGCGAGCTGGTGGAACCCTTCGGGCCGGCCTTCCGCACCCGCAGCCCCTACAGCTACTGGCTGATCATCGCCGGCAGCAAGCGCGACCGTGCGGAGGTCCAGCGCTTCGCGAGCTGGGTGCAGGCGCAGGGCGCGTCGACGCGCCAGGCCATCGGCGAGACCGAGTTCGATTGACCCTGCGCTCGGCAGCATGTCAGATGCACGCACCCGGTGACTGCGTAAAATTCGAGCGGAACCGAAGCCCATCGTGACGGCTCCCTCCGTGGCATGACCCTGCAGACCCCGACACCCCTCCGCTGCCACATCCTGCTCCGCGCGGTCGCCCTTGCCGCGATCACCGGGGCCCTGGCCTTGCCCTCCGCGCCGGTCGCCGCGCAGACCGCCAACGACACGGTTCTCGAAGCCCGCGAGGCGCTGCGCAAGCGCGACAAGCCGCGCCTGGCGGCCACGCGTGCGGCGGCACTGGCCGCGAACCACCCGCTCGCGATGTGGCCCGACTACTGGGAACTCGGCAACCGCCTCGCCGACGCACAGCAGGACGAACTGAATGCCTTCTACGCGCGCTGGCCGGGCACCTATGTCGAGGACCGGCTGCGCAACGACTGGCTGCTCGAGCTGGGCCGCCGTCGCGACTGGGGCAACTTCCGCGCGGAATACCCGCGCTTCAAGCTCGACGACGATCGCGAGGTGCGCTGCTACGCGCTGCTGACGCGGCACCTCGATGGCCAGGACGTGACGGACGACGCCCGCGCCGCCTGGTTCGCGCAACGCGATGCCGACGACGGCTGCGCGCTGCTGGCCAGCACGCTGTTCGATGCCAAGCGGATCGGCCGCGACGACGTCTGGCGCAAGACGCGGCTGGCGGTCGAGGCCAACCGCCCCCGCATGGCCCGCCAAGCCGCCGCGATGCTGGGCGACGACATGGCCAATGCGGTCGGCGAACTGAACGACAACCCGCAGCGCTACCTGACGCGCAAGGCCGCGACGCAGGGCCGCGGTGCCAGCGAGCTGACCGCGCTGGCGCTGATCCGCAGCGCCGCGAACGACCCCGACGTGGCGGCCACCGCGATGAACGATCGCTGGGCCGCGCGGCTGCCGGCGGACCTGTCCGCGTGGGTCTGGGCCAGCGTCGGCAAGCAGGCGGCGCTCAAGCTCAGCACCAGCGCCTCCGACCACTTCCAGCGTGCCGAGCTGACACGCACCGGCAACGTCGACGTGGCGCTGCCCGACGACACGCTGGCGTGGAAGCTGCGCGCCGCCCTGCGCGCCAACAACGGCGCGGGCCGCTGGCAGCAGGTGATGCAGGCCGTCACCGCGATGAGCAGCAGCGAGCAGCGCGAGCCCGCGTGGATCTACTGGAAGGCGCGCGCGCTGCAGGCGCTGGCCGGCAGCAGCCAGGACGGCGTCGCGCTGGGTGCGCAGGCGCGCGAGCTGCTCGCGTCGATCGCGAGTCCGCTGCACTTCTACGGCAAGCTGGCCATGGAAGACCTCGGGCAACCGCTGGTCCTGCCCGCCGCACCGGCACCGCTCACGCCCGAGGAGCGCAACGCCGCGGCCCAGCACCCCGGCCTGAAGCGCGCGCTGCTGCTGATCGAACTCGACCTGCGCAGCGAAGGCGTGCGCGAGTGGAACTTCTCTCTGTTCGGCATGGGCGAACGCGAGCTGCTGGCCGCTGCCCAGCTGGCCTGCGAGCGCCAGGTGTGGGACCGCTGCATCAACACCAGCGAGCGCACCCGCGAGCAGGTCGACATGGCACAGCGCTTCCCCACGCCCTACCGCAGCGATGTGGTGGCGCGCGCGCGCGAGGCGGGGCTGGACCCGGCCTACGTCTACGGCCTGATCCGCCAGGAGTCGCGCTTCATCACCAGCGCGCGTTCGTCGGTCGGCGCCTCGGGCTGATGCAGCTGATGCCGGCCACCGCCAAGTGGACCGCCCGCAAGCTGGGCATCGACTACACGCACGACCGCATCACCGAGCACGGCACCAACCTGCGGCTCGGCACCGGCTACCTGAAGATGGTGCTCGACAGCTTCGACGGCTCGCAGGCCATGGCCGCGGCCGGCTACAACGCCGGCCCGAACCGGCCGCGCAAGTGGCGCGAAGGGCCGTCGCTGGACGCGGCGGCCTGGGCCGAGAACATTCCCTTCACCGAGACGCGCGACTACGTGAAGAAGGTGCTCTCCAACGCCACCGACTACGCCGCGCTGCTGAGCGGCCAGCCGCAGTCGCTGCGCGCGCGGCTGGGCAGCGCGATCGGCCCGCACCCCGGCGCGGCCGATCCGGCCGAGCGCGAGCTGCCCTGACGAAGCCTGCCCCATGAAGAACCTGCTGATCCTCGGTGGCACCGGCTTTGTCGGCAGTGCCTTGTGCGAGAAGCTCGTCGAGCACTTCGGTGCAGCGGGCGCCCGCCTCACGGTACCGACCCGTCGCGCCGAGCGCGCCAAGCGGCTGGCGATGCTGCCGACCGTCGAGCTGGTCGAGACCGACCTCCACGACGACGGGCGGCTGACGCGGCTGCTGTTCGGCCGCGACGCGGTGATCAATCTGGTGGCGATCCTGCACGGCAGCGCCGAGGAGTTCGAGCGGGTGCACGTCGCGCTGCCGCAGCGGCTGGCGCGGGCCTGCAAGGTGGCCGGCGTCCCGCGCGTGGTGCACGTGAGCGCCCTCGGCGCCGCGGCCGACGCGCCCTCGAACTACCTGCGCTCCAAGGCCGTCGGCGAGGCGGCGCTGCGCGCAGCCGGGCTCGACCTCACGGTGCTGCGGCCATCGGTCATCTTCGGGTCGGGCGACCGCTTCCTGAACCTGTTCGCGCAGCTGCAGGCGGTGTTCCCGCTGATGCCGCTGGCGGGCGCCGACGCGAGGTTCCAGCCGGTGTGGGTCGAGGACGTGGCTGCAGCGATCGTGCGCAGCCTGGTGTCGCCGGCGCCCGAGGTCGTGGAATGCGTCGGCCCGCACGTCTACACGCTGGCCGAACTGGTGCGGCTCGCCGGCCGCTGGTCGGGCCACGAGCGGCCCGTGC
>NZ_AZND01000314.1:0-3297 GCF_000576205.1 Methylibium sp. T29
GCATCGACCAGCGGAGCCGCCGGCAGCAGCGCCGCAGTGGCCTCGGCGTCGAACACCGGCAGGACCGCCGTCGACCGCCCGGTCATGCGGCCCTCCTTCGCCGTCGCGTCCCCGTCACTGCAGCGCTTCCAGCGCCTGTCGCAGCGCCGCCGGCAAGTCGACCGGGCGGCGCGTCGCGCGGTCCACGTAGACATGCACGAAGTGGCCGTGCGCGGCGCTCGTCACGTCGCCGTGGGCGAACAGCCCGACCTCATAGCGCACGCTGGAGCGGCCCAGGCTCGCGACGCGCAGTCCGGCCTCGATCGTCTGCGGGAAGGCCAGCGGCGCGAAGTAGCGGCATTGCGTCTCGACCACCAGGCCGATCACCGGCCCGGCGTGAATGTCCAGCACCCCGGCGTCGATCAGGTAGCCGTTCACCGCCGTATCGAAGTAGCTGTAGTAGACGACGTTGTTGACGTGGCCGTAGACGTCGTTGTCCATCCAGCGCGTGACGATGGCGCGGAAGCAGCGGAAGTCGCCGCGCGGTCGCGGTGCAGGTCGGTCGGGAGGCGGCGGGGTCTCGGACATGCGATCCATTATCGGAGGCCGGTGGCGGCCGTCCCGTCCGCAGTGACCACCGCCCGTGCCCGCCAGGCCGACCAGCCGGCAAGCGCCTCGCGGTAGCTCGCCAGCTGGACCGTCACGGTGTCGTCGATGTTCACGCCGTAGCCGCCCCCCATCGTCATGACCACCGGGATGCCGCGCTCGGCGCAGGCGGCGAACACGCGCCGGTCCCGCTCGGCCAGCCCCGCCGCGCTGAGCCGCAGGCGGCCCAGCCGGTCGCCTTCGTGCGGATCGGCGCCGGCCAGGTAGAACACCAGGCCGGGCGGCGCGTCGCTGTGCCGCGCCCACAAGGTGGCGAGCGCTCCGTCCAGCGCCGCCAGATAAGCCGCATCGCGGCAGCCATCGGGCAGTTCGACGTCGAGGTCGCTCGCCTCCTTGCGGAAGGGAAAGTTCTTCTCGCCGTGCAGCGAGAGCGTGAAGACGGTCGGGTCGTCGCGGAAGATCGCCGCGGTGCCGTTGCCCTGGTGCACGTCGAGGTCGATCACGGCGACCCGCAGCAACGTGCGCCGCGCCCGGTGCCACTCGGCCTGCATCAGCCGTGCGGCCACGGCAATGTCGTTGAAGACGCAATAGCCCGATCCCTTGTCGGCCGACGCGTGGTGGGTGCCGCCCGCCAGATTGGCCGCCACGCCCTCGTCCAGCGCGCGGCGCGCGGCAGCGATCGTCGCCCCCACCGAGCGGCGAGAGCGCTCGACCATCGCCTCCGACCAGGGAAAACCGATCTCTCGCTGCTGCGTGGCGCTCAGCGTGCCGTCCAGCACCGCGTTCACCCACGCCGGCTCGTGCGCCAGCGCGAGCTCGCCGTCACTGGCAGCCGGCGCCTCGACCAGCCGCAACGCCGGCAGTTCGGCGGCCAGCCGGTCCCGCAGCATCCGGTACTTCGCCATCGGGAAACGATGGCCCGCCGGCAGCGGCAGGACGTAGTGGTCGCTGTAGTAGGCGTGCATGGGAGCGCGGATTGTGTCGCGCGTTCTGCACGGCCGCCCGCACGCCTGTCCCGAGGCCCTTCTAGGGGTCGGCAACTAGATTGCTGCAACGCAACAAAAAAGACTTGAAAGCGGCGGCTGCACCCGTATACTTCATCCTATGCTGCAGTGCACCAAACGTTGCAGCCCCACTGACCCGCAACCTCTGGAGACCTCCACATGCTGACCGCCGAACAAATCATCGCTGCACACAAGGCCAACCTTGAGACCCTGTTCGGTCTCACCAACAAGGCCTTCGAAGGCGTCGAGAAGCTCGTCGAGCTGAACCTGCAAGTCGCGAAGTCCGGCCTCGGTGAAGTCGCCGAGCACGCCAAGGCCACCTTGTCGGCCAAGGACGCGCAAGAACTGCTGGCGCTGCAAGCCAACCTGCTGCAGCCCGCCGCCGAAAAGGCCGCAGCCTACAGCCGCCACCTGTACGACATCGCCTCGGGCACCAACGCCGAAGTGAGCAAGATCGCCGAAGGCAAGATCAGCGAAGCGCAGAAGAGCTTCCTGGCCGTGGTCGACACCGCGATCAAGAACGCCCCGGCCGGCACCGAGAATGCCGCCGCGCTGGTGAAGTCGGCCGTCGCCGCTGCCAACAACGCGCTCGAGAGCGTGACGAAGGCCGCCAAGCAAGCCCAGGACGTGGCCGAAGCCAACTTCCAGGCGCTGAACACCAACGCCGTCAAGGCCACCGCTGCCGCCACCAAGGCGCGCCGCTGATCTGACTGGGCCGGGTGGCGCGTCCGCCCGGCAGACGCCACTTTCTTTGCGTGGCGTATTGAACTTGTGAGACTGCCCTCCATCTGATGGGTGTGAGACGCTGCGCTGCCCGTGGCGTCTGACCGTTAGGTTGTCTCCTCGGTACCCTCGCGAACATCGGTTCCAGGTACCTTTCGGCCCGGACTTGCTCCGGGCCGTTTTTATTGGCGCGGCAACTTTCCTTCGTCGCGTCAGCGGTGCGTCTTGGCCGCGATGCGGGTGCGCAGATCGGCCAGCGCCGTCAGCGCGGCCTCGCGTCCGGCCAGTACCGACAGCCGGCGGGCACCGAAATCGGCACCGGACACGCCCTGCAGCTTGGGGCGCATCACGACGTCCGCCTCGCGCAACTGGTACTGGCCAAGATTGCGGCCCATGATCGCAAAGGTCTGCAGCAACATCTTGAGGGCGTCGCCGGTCGGCTGGCCCTCGGTGGCTGCGGAGATGTCCACCGCGATGACCAGTTCGGCCCCCATCTGCCGGGCGAACTGCACCGGCACCGGCGCGACCAGGCCGCCATCGACGTATTCGCGGGCACCGATCCGGACCGGCTGGAACACCGCCGGCACCGCGCTCGACGCCCGCACCGCGACACCCGGGTCGCCGCGCTGGAACAGGATGGCTTCGCCGCTTGCCAGATCGGTGGCGACGATGCCGAGCGGCAGCTTCATGGCCTCGATCTGCCGGCCGTCGGTGTGCTCGCGCACGTAGCGCGCCAAGCCCTCACCGCGCAGCAGGCCGCGCCCCGGATACATCCAGTCGGTCAAGGCCGATTCGTCCATGCTCTCGGCCAGCGCGCCGAGTTCGGCGCCGCTGTGGCCGGCCGCCCACAGGGCCGCCACCAAGCTGCCGGCCGAGGTACCGACCACGAGGTCGGGCCGGATCCCCTGCTCCTCCAGCACCTGGATCACGCCGATGTGGGCGAAGCCGCGGGCGGCGCCGCCGCCCAGCGCGAGGCCGATGCGCG
>NZ_AZND01000315.1:0-3271 GCF_000576205.1 Methylibium sp. T29
GGCCTGGGCCGGCAGCAGTGGCCACGTGCGCGGCCCCAGCCAGCGCGCGCACACGGCGCCGGCGAACACCCGCGTGTCGGTCGTCAGGTTGAGCACCGCGTGCCGCGTGCTGCGCAGGTTGTCCAGCGTCGCGCTGGGCTTGAAGGGCATCAGCACCACCTGCTCGCCGCGGTAGCGCACGCCGAAGGGCGCAACATGCGGCGTGCCGTCGGCGGCCACCGTGGTGATCACGGTCTCGAAGATCTGGTCGTTCATTCCGTCGCGGGCGGCGGCTTCTTGCCGCCATGGGTCATCGTCGTTCCGGGGGCACACCAGGCGTCCAGGTCGTCGGCGCGCCGCGGCACCGCGACGCCCCAGTCCAGCGGCTGGTCCTGCACGTAGCGCTTGCCGAGCCGCCACGCGGTCTCTGCACGTGCAAGTTCCACGCCCATGTAGAACGCGTGCGCGGCGTCGTCCTCGAGGCCGAGCTGCGGCCACAGCGCGAAGGCATCCTGCGCCAGGCGCACGCCGTCGCGGTTGTAGACGTGCAGGCCCTCGGGCGAGATCTGCACGCGGAAGTTCGGGTCGCGCACCTGGGCCGCGGTCGCGGCGATCTCGGCCGGCGTGTCGGGAAACGGGTGCCGCGCGTGCGTGGTCATCAGCGTCGTTCATGCCCTTGGGCAGTGTGTTGTGGCGGGTGGCGGCGTGCATGATGCGGCGCGCCAGGTCGGCCTCGGCCACCGCGCGGCGCGCATGCTGGCTCACCTGCGTGGTCAGCACCGCGGCCACGTCGAGCTCGGCGCACAGGCCGAACAGCAGCGCATTGATGCCGCTGGTGTCGGCCTCGGTCAGCTCGGTGACGTTGCCCACGCCCATCATGATCGGCGCCTCGGGGTAGCGCTGGCGCAGCGCGTGGTAGCGCACGATCGACGCCGTGAAGCCGAACGGGATCGGGTCGAGGATGGGGTCGGCCAGGTAGGCCTTGCCGCGACGCTCCATCGTCTCGATCGCCTCGTGCAGCGTGGCCATGTCGGCCTGGTCGCTGGCGATCAGCACCGGCACCGAGTCCACCTCGTCGGCGATCCACAGCGTCTCGAGCTTCAGGCTCAGCAGGTAGTCGGCGCCGGCGCGGCCGCCGCGCAGCAGCTCGTCGGCGCTCATCGAGTCGACGCTGACGTTCCAGCCCTCGGCCTTCAGCGCCTTCACGCTGTCTTCCAGGTGATCGAAGGGCGTGGCCGGCAGGCAGCGAGGTCGATCACGTCGGCGCCGTCGGCCACCAGCGCGCGGGCGCGCTCCACGATCGCGGCCACCGTGAGCCGCGGTGCGTCGACGATCTCCGCGAAGATCGCCACCTGGTGCTCGCTCAGGTCGATGGGCTTCGCGGCGCGGTTGAAGAAGCGCGGCAGGTCCTTCAGTTCCTCCGGCCCGCGCTGCACCGGCACGCCGTAGTGCGCGCCGAGCGCGTCCACGTCGCCGCGGCAGCGGCCGGGCACGAGGAGGCGGTCCACGCGGCGCGGCCGGCCCTCGGCGTCCACGCTGGTCAGCGGCGCCGCGACGCGGCGACGGACCATGTCGGTCGTCATCAGCGCCGCCACCTGCAGGCCGATCTCGCGCACCTCCCAGGTGAAGGCCGGCGGCTCGATGCCGGCGAGCACGCGCTCCAGGCTGGGCTGCGCCAGCCGGCCGGTCAGGAAGACGATGTGTTCCATGCGAGCTTCAGCGCCTTCAGCCGCGCGTCGAGCGCGGCCTCCAGCTCGGCCGGCGAGCTGAGCACCTGGCAGTGGTCGATCCGCTTGAGCCGTTCCACGTTCTCCAGCTCGATGCCGCGCGGGCGCAGCGTGAGCCA
This sequence comes from Methylibium sp. T29, assembly GCF_000576205.1. Taxonomy (NCBI): domain Bacteria; kingdom Pseudomonadati; phylum Pseudomonadota; class Betaproteobacteria; order Burkholderiales; family Sphaerotilaceae; genus Methylibium; species Methylibium sp. T29. Next base: position 1,826 of record NZ_AZND01000315.1, read on the forward strand.
CTCGGTGGCATGGCTGCGCGGTGCCTTCGTGATGACCACCGGCTCGGTGTCGCAGGCGAACACCAGGCTGGGCACGCCCAGCTTGCCGGCCTGCGCGAACATGTTGGTCGGCAGCGTGTCCGATAAGCCGAACGCGCACTTGGCCACCGTGTTGCTGGTGGCCGGCGCGATGACCACGGTGTGGTACGCCTCCGCGTACAGCCGCCCGACCGGCACCGAGCTCGCGCTCTTGTCGCGGAACACGCGATAGCGCTCGCGCAGCAGCTCGAGGCGCATGCCGTACAGCGGCAGCACCTCGTCGGCGGCGCCCGACAGGAACAGGTCCACGTTGGGCAGCCGCGCCGCCAGCGCCATGGACTCCTCGAGGTAGTGACCCGAGCCGGTCACGCACCACGCGAAGCGCGAGCCGGGCGGGTCGTCGGTGGCCGGCGCGTGGTCGTCGCCCAGCGCCGCGGCCCAGCGCTTCGCCGCCTCACCCTGCAGCGGCGGGTCCGCTGCCGGGGTGGGAGAGGGCGATGTGCAGCTTGTGGAGCTTGCGGTAGAGGGTGTTGCGGCTGACATCGAGCGCCTTGGCGACATTGCTCACGTTCCAACGGTGGTCTTCCAGCAGCTGCAGCAGCACCTCGCGCTCCTTGGCCTGGATCGGGTTCATCGGCGGCAACGCTGGAGCTTCATTGTCGACGCTCGTCGACGCGGCCGGCGCCGGCAGGGTCAAGGGCGCACCGGCGCGGACGGTGGCTGCACGCAGCGAGGCGAGGTGCGGCAGGTCGATCAGGCCATCGTCGTCCGCCAGCGCGAGCGCGGTGCGCAGCGCATGGCGCAGCTGCCGCACGTTGCCGGGCCACGGGTGCTGCTCCAGCAGGGTCTGTGCCTCGGGCGTCAGCGAGGCCAGGCCGCCGGACTCCAGCGCCAGCAGCTCGGCGATCAGCGCGCGCCGGTCGCTGCGCTCGCGCAGCGCGGGCAGGCTGACCTCGAAGCCGCACAAGCGGTAGTACAAGTCCTCGCGGAAGCGGCCTTCCTCCACCATCTGCGCCAGCGGCCGGTGGCTGGCGCTGACCAGCTGGAAGTCCACGTCGACGGTTTCCTCGGCGCCGAGCGGCGTGACCTTGCGCTCGTCGAGCACGCGCAGCAGGCGGGCCTGCAGCGCCAGCGGCATGTCGCCGATCTCGTCGAGGAACAACGTGCCGCGGTCGGCCTCCAGCACCTTGCCGCGCCGGCCGCTGCGCTGTGCACCGGTGAAGGCGCCGGCGCGGTAGCCGAACAGCTCGGCCTCGATCAGGCTCTCGGGCAGGCTGGCGCAATTGACCGCGACGAAGCTGCCGGCGTGCTTGGGGCTGGCCGCATGCAGCGCGCGCGCGAACACCTCCTTGCCGGCACCGGTCTCGCCATGCAGCAGCACCGGGATGTCGCGCGCGATCGCGCGGCGTGCCTGGTCGAGCTGGCGCT
>NZ_AZND01000316.1:0-3237 GCF_000576205.1 Methylibium sp. T29
GTCGCAGAAACGCCGGTGAGCCCCGCGGTGCAGCGCGCTACGACGAGGCCCGCAAGGCGATGCGCGCCGGTCGGCCGGCGGATGCCGAGCTCGGGCTGCGCGCGATCGTGAAGTCCAACCCCGAACTCGGCGGCCCGCACGCCAACCTGGGCCTGCTGCTGCGCCAGGCCGGCCGGCTGCCCGAGGCGGTGGCCGAGCTGGAAGCGGCGGTGCACGCCAACCCGCAGCAGGCGGTCTATTTCAACCAGCTCGGCATCGCCTACCGCCAGCAGGGCGAGTTCGCGAAGGCGCGCGAGGCCTACGAGCGCGCCATCGATCTCGACGCGACCTATGCCTCGCCGCTGCTGAACCTGGGCATCCTGCACGACCTCTATCTCGGCGAGGGCTCTCGTGCCCTCGCGCTCTACGACCGCTACCTGGCGCTGTCGCCGGGCGGCGACGCGCAGGTCGCGAAGTGGGTCGCCGACCTGAAGAACCGCAAGCCGCCGCCGGTGACGGTGAGCCGCAAGGAGCAGCCATGAGACCGTCGTCCGTTCGCGGTGTGCTCGCCGTCGTCGCGATGGTGGTGGCTGCACCCGCGGTGTGGGCGCAGGACCGCGCCGACATCGACCGCACGCAGATCATCGGCAACCGCGAGTTGCCGAAGGTGCTGTACATCGTGCCTTGGAAGAAGCCCTTGCCCGGCGATCTGTCGGGCCGGCCGGCGGTGAGCGTGCTCGACGAGGCGCTCGCACCGATCGACCGCGACGTGTTCCGCCGCCAGCTCCAGTACGACGCGCAGTTGCAGCCCCGCCCAGCGGGGGCGGCGCCGGCCCGTCCTTGATCCGAGTCCCTCCCCTTACCCAGTTCGTCACAGGAGAAGCCCATGAGCATCCTCGAGTTTGCCGTCAAGTTCTTTCAGGACAGCGGCGTCGCCATCTACTTCAGCATCGCGATCATGGCCATCGGCCTGGCGATCGCGATCGAGCGCTACATCTTCCTGAACCGCGCCCGCAGCCAGAACCGCAAGCTGTGGGCACAGGTGCTGCCGCTGCTGCAGAACGGCCGCTTCAAGGAGGTGCAGGGCGTGACCGAGAAGTCGGACGCCGCGATCGGCAAGATCGTCGCCAACGGCCTGCAGCGCATGCAGAGCCCGGGCCGCCGCGAGGACATCGATGCGGCGATGGAGGAGGGCATGATGGAGATCGTGCCGCGCCTGGAGAAGCGCACGCACTACATCGCGACCTTCGCCAACGTGATCACGCTGGTGGGCCTGCTGGGCACCATCATCGGCCTGATCAAGGGCTTCACCGCGGTGGCCGCGGTCAACCCGGCGGAGAAGGCCGAGCTGCTGTCGGCGTCGATCTCGATCGCGATGAACAACACCGCGTTCGCACTGTCGGTGGCCATTCCCTTCCTGCTGATCCATGCCTTCCTGCAGGCCCGCACCAGCGAGATCGTCGACGGCCTGGAGGCCGCGAAGATCAGCTTCCTGAACCTGGTGCAGCGCATCAAGGCCGAATCGGCTCCGGCGAGGTAATCCACCATGCGTGTCCGACGCCTGCGCAAGAACGTGGCCCAGCTCGAGGTCACGGCGTTCATCAACGTCATCGTCGTGCTGGTGCCATTCCTGCTCTCGACTGCGGTGTTCACGCGGCTGTCGGTGCTCGAGCTGACGCTGCCCGCGCCGTCGTCCGGCGTCGAGCAGCTCAAGGTCGACGACCTGAAGCTCGAGGTGGTGATCCGTCCCGACGCGCTGGACGTCGGCGACCGCATCGGCGGGCTGATCCAGCGCATCCCGATGGCCTCTGCCGGTCACCACGATCTGGCCGCGCTGTCGCTGCTGATGCAGCAGGTGAAGCTCAAGTTCCCGGAAACCACCACAGCGACCGTGCTGGCCCAGCCCGACACGCCGTACGAACTGCTGGTGCAGGTGATGGACACGATGCGCGAGGCCCCGGCAGCGCCGACCGTGCAGGCCCACGCGACCGCGCCGGCCGCCATATTGTTCCCGGACATCTCGATCGGCGACGCTCCGATCAGCGTCGCCAGGAAATAGGGAGAGGTCGACGATGAAGCTCACCCCGCTTCAGAAGCGCGCCGAACGCAAGGCGCGCAACAACCACGGTCTGGACATGAACCTCGTGGCCCTGATCGACATCTTCACGATCCTGATCTTCTTCCTGATGTCGAGCACCGGCGTGGAGGTGCTGAGCACCAGCCGCGCGGTCAAGCTGCCCGAGTCCAGCGCCGAGAAGACGCCGCGCGAGACCATCGTGGTCACCGTCAGCGGCTCGGAGATACTGGTCGATGGCCGCAAGGTCGCCACGGTCGGCGAGGCCATGGCGGGCGAGGATGACCTGATCGCGCCGCTGAAGGCCGAGCTGGATCTGCAGGCCAGCCGCCCGGTGCTGCGCAAGGAGAACGAGGCGCAGGGCAAGGCCGTGACGATCATGGGCGACAAGGACATTCCCTACCGCCTGCTGCGCAAGGTGATGTACACCGCCGCGCGTGCCAACTTCAGCGACGTGGCGTTCGCCGTCACGCGGAAGGCGACGACATGAGTGCCGCCGCTGCTTCCGTCTCGTTCCGTGCGCCGCTGCTGCCCTGGGCGGTGGCGCTCGAGGACGAGGCGCGCTTCCGCCGCATCCTGCGCGCCGTGCTGGTCGCCTGCGTGATGGTGTGCCTGGCGCTGCTGCTGATGCCGCGGCCGGTCGAGGACCGTGCCGCGCCGGTCGAACTGCCGCCGCGCCTGGCCAAGCTGGTGCTGGAACAGAAACCCGTGCCACCGCCACCGTCTCCACCGGCCGCAAAGACAGCGGCCCTGCCGCCGCAGGCCGACCCGAAGCCGATCGGCTCGACCAGCAAGCCGCCGAGCCGCGACCCCGAGACCGTGCGCAGGCCGGTGCCCGAGGCGCGCCAGCCGGTGGCCGGCAAGCCGCCAGGCGAAGTGGCCGAGGCCGCGCGCCGCAAGGCAGCCGGCGTGGGCTTGCTGGCAATGGCCGATCAACTGGCCGAGATCCGCGGTGCGCCGGTGGCGGTGCAGTTGCAGAAGGACATCAAGCAGGGGCCCGGTGTGGGCACCGGGCAAGGGCGTGGGTGTCGGGGCCGGCACCGAGGCCGGCACGCCGGCGCGTGCGCTGATCACGTCGAACGCCGGCCAGGGCAGCGGCGGCATCAACACCGCGGCCTACAGCCGCGACACCGGAGGCGGCGGTCTCGCCGGCCGCGCGACCACGCTGGTGGAGGGTGTGGCCG
>NZ_AZND01000317.1:0-3232 GCF_000576205.1 Methylibium sp. T29
GGCGGGCGCTGCAGGCGCTCGGCGGCGGGCTCTTCCTGCTGCTCGCGGCGCGTCTCGCGAGCGCCCGCGGCGCGGGCTGAAGGCGGGCTGTTTCCAGTGCGCGTCCGGGTCCGGTCGCGTTGCGGGAACTACGTATGGGGTTAACGACAGCGGCGGCCCGCGAGGGCGCTCCTTACCATCGGTGAGCTTTCAAACAGACCCGGGTTGGCTGTCGCGAACCCGTCGTTAGTGCCCCAATCAGGAGATGTCCATGACCCAGAAGACCGCCCCGCAACGTCGTCGCTTCCTCAAGAAGGCTTCCGCCGGTGCCGTCGGCGCCACCGCGATGGCCGCCCCGATGGTGTCGGTCGCGCAGACCACCGCGCTGCGCTTCCAGAGCACCTGGCCCTCGAAGGACATCTTCCACGAGTACGCGCAGGACTTCGCCACCAAGGTCAACAACATGGCCGGTGGCCGGCTGAAGATCGAGGTGCTGCCGGCGGGTTCGGTGGTGCCGGCCTTCCAGCTGCTGGAAGCTGTCAACAAGGGCACGCTCGACGGCGGTCACGGCGTCGTGGCCTACCACTACGGCAAGAACTCGGCGCTGGCGCTGTGGGGTTCGGGTCCGTCCTTCGGCATGGACCCCAACATGCTGCTGGCCTGGCACAACTACGGCGGCGGCAAGGAACTGCTGGCCGAGATCTACAAGAGCCTGAACATGGACGTCGTGTCCTACCTGTACGGCCCGATGCCGACGCAGCCCTTCGGCTGGTTCAAGAAGCCGATCGGCAAGCTCGAGGACATCAAGGGCACCAAGTTCCGCACCGTCGGCCTGGCGGTGGACATGTACACCGACATGGGCGCCGCGGTGAATCCGCTGCCGGGCGGCGAGATCGTGCCGGCGCTGGACCGCGGCCTGATCGACGGTGCCGAGTTCAACAACGCCAGCTCCGACCGACTGCTCGGCTTCCCCGACGTGGTGAAGAACTGCATGCTGCAGAGCTTCCACCAGAGCGGCGAGCAGTTCGAGATCCTGTTCAACAAGGGCAAGCTCGACGCGCTGCCGGCCGAGCTGAAGGCGATCGTCGACTACGGCGTGCAGGCCGCCAGCGCCGACATGAGCTGGAAGGCCGCGCACCGCAATTCGCTCGACTACGGCGAGCTGAAGAAGGCCGGCGTGAAGTTCTACAAGACGCCCGACGCGATCCTGCGCGCGCAGCTCGCTGCCTGGGACAAGATCATCGCCAAGAAGGGCGGCGAGAACCCGCTGTTCCAGAAGGTGATCGATTCGCAGAAAGCCTTCGCCGCGCGCGCCGGTCAATGGTGGAACGATTACACGGTTGACTTCAAGATGGCCTACAACCATTATTTCGGCGCCAAGAAGGCCTGAGCGCCCCAGTGATCTGAGCGACATCCGGGGGCGCCGCAGAGCGGCGCCCCCGCTCGTTTGTCCGGACGTTTTTCTAGGAAGCCTGATGCAGAACCTGCTGCTGGCGATCGATCGTTTCTCCACCTGGATCGGCAAGCTGTTCGCCTGGTCAGTGGTCGGATTGACCCTGTTGATCAGCTGGGAGGTGTTCTCCCGCTACGTGCTCAACAAGCCGCATGCCTGGGTGCTCGATGCCCAGATCATGCTGTACGGCACGCTCTTCATGTGCGCCGGCGCCTACACGCTGAGCAAGGCGGGCCACGTGCGCGGCGACGTGCTCTACGGCTTCTTCCGGCCCCGCACGCAGGCTACGATCGACCTGATCCTCTACATCGTGTTCTTCCTGCCGGGCATCGTGGCGCTCACCTGGGCCGGCTGGTTCTACTTCAACGATTCGCTCTCCATCCGCGAGCAGACCTTCAACGCCGATCCGCTGCCGGTCTACCCGTTCAAGTTCGTGATCCCCTTCGCCGGCGGCGTGCTGCTGCTGCAGGGCCTGGTGGAGATCGTGCGCTGCGTGATCTGCCTGCGTGAAGGCGACTGGCCGTCGCGCGAGGAGGACGTCGAGGAAGTCGACGTCGACAAGCTCAAGGAGATGGTGCACGTGAGGGACGCCGACATCGAGGCACTCGACAAGTTCGTCGTCAAGGAAGGCGGCAAGGCATGAAGCTGCGCAAGGAACTGTGGTTCGGCTTCACGCTGATGGCGATCATCGTCGCCGCCGCGGTGGCGATGGTGCTGAGCGTCGACACCATGACCAATGGTCACTATGGCCTGCTGATGCTGTCGCTGGTGGTCGTGGCCATCATGCTGGGCTTCCCGACCGCCTTCACGCTGATGGGCATGGGCATGCTGTTCGCCTTCTTCGCCTACCACTCCGGCGGGCAGACGGCCGGCGGCGCGATGAAGCAGACGCTCGACCTGATGGTGCAGCGCGCCTTCTCGGTGATGAGCAACGACGTGCTCATCTCGATCCCGCTGTTCGTGTTCATGGGCTACCTGGTCGAGCGCGCCAACCTGATCGAGAAGCTGTTCCGCAGCCTGCACCTGTCCCTGGCGCGTGTGCCGGGCTCGCTGGCGGTCGCCACGCTGGTGACCTGCGCGGTGTTCGCCACCGCGACCGGCATCGTGGGTGCGGTGGTCACGCTGATGGGCCTGCTGGCGCTGCCGCAGATGCTGCGCGGCGGCTACGACGTGCGGATCTCCGCCGGGGCCATCACCGCCGGCGGCTGCCTGGGCATCCTGATCCCGCCGTCGGTGCTGCTGATCGTCTACGGCGCGACCGCCGGCGTGTCGGTGGTGCAGTTGTATGCGGGCGCCTTCTTCCCCGGGATCATGCTCGCGGGCCTGTACATCCTCTACGTGATCCTCCTCGCCAAGCTCAAGCCGGCGCTGATGCCGCCGCTGACGGCCGCGCAGCGCTTCGTGCCGCTGCCGCAGCCGCTGCAGAGCGCCGGCGCGCGCGGCGAGGGCCGAGCGCTGCCCTGGCTGCTGGGCGCGCTGAAGGGCAAGCGCAACCAGGCCGTCAGCACGGGCTTCCTGCTCAAGCAGCTGTTCATCACGCTGCTGCCGCTGATCCTGTTCGCCGCCGTGTCGCTGTGGAGCTACCAGACCGTGACCCGCGTGGCGCCGGTCGACGATTTCTCCGAGCTGCAGCCCATGGGGTTCGGCAGCGCCGCCGAATCGGAAGGCACCGGAGGCCTGCAGGCCCCGCCGAGCGACGAGGGAGGCGGCCTGCAGGAGCCGCCGACGTCGGGGGGGCTGCAGGAGCCGCCGGCCGACAACGGCGGCCTGTCGGAGCCGCCCGCGAGCGCGGGCGAGTCG
>NZ_AZND01000318.1:0-3205 GCF_000576205.1 Methylibium sp. T29
ATGACGGCATCAGGAAGCGCAGGAATCGACACCGTAGAGAGTTCGTAAACCTCAACCTCTTGATAGTCGACGCCGTCGTCCGTGAATGCGTACTTGATCGGTTTGAAGCCAATGCTTACAGCGCGCACGAGGCCGAATTTCAGCTCGCCCCACGCCGTATTCACTCGATCCTTGAGGGAGCCGTACTCGTCGCCGACGACAGGGATCTCAGCGTCGAACTCGATCCCGCGCTTGGTAGGTGTCTTGAACTTGACCGTGCCTATTGGCAAGTCATGTCTATGTCCGTGCAGCAGAGCAAGCGGGTTCCGGAAGGTAACGCCGAGCGGATTGATGGTGTCACCAGCTCGATCCATAGATGGCGTCGTGGCCCATCCAGAGAATGTTCTCCGGTCTCCGTCGATCGCCTTCACCTCAAACGCGGAATAGGCGCGCTGTAGTTCCATCACTGTCTCGCTTCCATTTTTGCCAGTCGAGCTTTTGCCCTCTCGCACAGTCTTGTGAGTCCTCGCTTACAGAGCTTCTCGACCAGCCACCTTTGGCGGTCTACGCACTTGCAGGCCATCAGCCGGCCGTCGCGAGGACGAGGCGCCTGACTGGCACGCTCGTTGATACGGCCGCGCCTATCGCCATGCACAAAGCAACGGCCGCATCGATCTTGTTGATCGATCGCGTCTTGGCTAGCCAGTGGTTGCCCCAGCGGTCCTCTTCAGTCACCGCAGACATCATTGCGGACACCAGGACGGGGTTCTTCTTGATGCGAATCCGGCCCTCAAGGAGCGCGTCTTCGAGTAAACGGAGCGAGCCGGGCATCCAAAGACCTTCCGGTTTCTCGCCACGTCGCTCCGCGGCCTTCTTCATTGCTTCGGTCGGCTGGCCCTTCTTGGTGCCACCCTGGGGGTGTTCCACGAATTCCAGGCACAAGCCGATTTCCTTGGCGTCCTCTTCGAAGCGCTTGAAGGCATACCGGTCGTAAGCGACCATCTGGATGGCGAAGCGTCCAGCATCCTCCGACAGGGCCTGAGCGACCTGTCGATAATTGATGTTCTCGCCTGCCGGGGCCTGGATGTAGCCCTGATCTCGCCAGACTGTGTAGGGCAGCTTGTCGCGAAGCTCTCTGGCCTTGATGGTGTCGCCCGGAGTCCACGCCTCGATCCATGCATCGAATAGCGGCTTGTTGTCGGCCGTCACTCCGGTCTGAACAACCGACGCCTTGGCCGTGATGTCACGGTTCTGCGAGAGATCCAGACCGCAATAGACCTTCTTGCCAGCGTGGATCTGCGGGTCGAACTCCGCAAGTGCCGGCTCAAGTGTCGTTCTGGTCATCCATGCGGTTTCAGCATCCGTCCAGATGCAGAAGTGCAGTCGGAGGATGCCGTTTAGCTGACCAGGTATCGCCTTTGCCTGAGCAACCACTTCGGACAGGTAGCCCTCGGTGATCGTGACGCCAAGAAGCGGGTTGGCCTTAACCCAACACGTCGGGTCGTTGAGCGGGTCGTCTCCGTCGTCGAGAGCGCAGACGTAGCTGAAGGTCGTGTCATCTAGTGGCTCACCGACAAAGCTGGGATCGTTGACCGCTTCGGTATGCCCTGCGGCCACCTTGACCGCGTGCTCATGCTCTTCCCAGGCAACAGAGTTCCGATCCGACCCGCTGTTCGTAATCATGAACAGGAGCGGCTGGCGGCGGAACTTGAAGCCGCGTTCCAGCATCTCGATGATCTTGCGGTCCGGCAGCTCATGGACTTCATCAGCGAGGACGAAGTACGGACGAGGCCCTGAGCCGGTCTTCCCGGTATCCCGTGATACAGGCCGGAAGAAACTGCCGCTAGGGTGGTGGGCGATGTTGAACTCTCGCCCAGGGCCGCCCGAAAACTCCACCCGCTTCTTGAGCGCCGGGGACTGCTTGACCATCTTCACCGCGTCAGCGAACAGAATGCCGGCCTGCTCTCGCTTCGCGGCAGCGGCATAGACCTGGGCGCCGGCCTCACCATCGGAAACCATACCCAGCAAGCCGATGCCGCCGGCCAAGGGGGACTTGCCGTTTCCCTTGCCCTGCTCGATGTAGGCGCGCCTAAAGCGTCTGGTGCCGTCCTGCCGCTTCCAGCCGAACAGCGAACCTACGATGAATGCCTGGCTGGGGTGAAGCTCGAATGGCTTGCCGTCGAACTGACCTTCTGAGAGCCGAAGGATTCCCTCGAAGAACTCGAAGGCATAAGAGGCCGCCTCATGATCGAACCGCAGACCACGGGCCGACCCGTTCTCTAGGTCTAGTAGATGGCGCCGGCACGCATTCCTGACGTGCGGCCCAGCTACCGTGATCCCGGAGACAACCGCCTCCGCATACTCCCTAGTGCGATCTACCAAAGAATCGATCGGCGGGGTCTTCGTCGTCGTCCTCGGCATGGTTCACTTTGGTTTCGTCAACCGGCGTCGCGCCCAACTTCGAAAGGATGGAGCTGAGGGCCTGGGTTGCTGAGACCCCAAAATCAACCTCGTCCATCTTCGCCGTCCAGATGCAGGCCAGCCGGAGAAGCGGGCGATGCGAGCTGTTGAGCCACGGAAGCTCCGACCGGTACTCTTCCCAACAGACCTTCTGATCGTCGGTCATCCGGACGTAGGGCTCACCCAGCGGGCGGGTTTTCTTCGGGGATTTCCGGTCCTTGAAGCGTGCCGGATCGTGAATGGCCGCGCCGGACACTGCAGCCTTAGCGGCCGGTAGTCTGGGCCTTGCCATTTGGTCGTCTCTCAAATTGCGGGTGTGAAAAGGAAGGTTCGGAGGCGGTTTCCATAGGGAAGGCTAATTACTTGACGACTCCCCCGCCCCCATCGGCCATCCATCGGGCCCTACCTGCCTCACCTCTCGATGACCTAGATCAGTGCGGGTTTTGGTGTCGTGGTCTTCGATGCAGAGGATCTGGCAGTTGGCTTCCGTGTCCTCTCCGCCGTTGGTCAGAGCTATCTTGTGATCCAGCTCAAACCCATCGGGGTAGTCGGTCAGCCTGCCGCACATGGCGCAGTAGGGATTGGCAGTCCAGAGCTTGAGGCGCCTCACCTGTAGCTTCCTGCCCCTTAGCCTAGTCGGCTCGCTTGCCGTTGAGGTAGACCATCGGCGGGTCTTCCCCTGTGATGTCCTCATCTAGGCTTTCCTGCAGGACTTCGGCTAGGTGCTGTACTGCTTGGGTCTGAGCCATCAGGCATTGAGCCAGGG
>NZ_AZND01000319.1:0-3203 GCF_000576205.1 Methylibium sp. T29
GGACAGAATCCAGAGCAGTCGCCCGGATCAAGCCGCTCAGCGTCGAATCTCGTTTGATGAGCGCGGCGATCGCAGACAAACCGCTTTGCAGGGTGATGACGTTGCCGTTAGCACCGTTGCCCATCCACGAGACGGCCTCGACATCGGTGCTCGTGTCCTTGCCGATGGCGCACCAGATGAAAGCTACACCGCTCGCAGAAACCTTCGTGTCGGTGCCGAGGTAGACATCAGATCCGTGAAACCTGATGCCGTTATTGAAACTGTCCTGGTTCGCAATCCCAACCGATCGACCGCACCACTGGCCCTCGATGTGCATGGCCGACTGAACCGCGTGGTTGCCCTTGATGAAGAAGGCGATGGGCTCGAACGGCAGGCTCAGGATGCGGCGGTTTCCGTCCGCGGTGAATGTTCCGGTCTGGATCAGCACGTCATTCCCCGATCTGGAAGTCGAAGGTGGCCGTGCCGCTGAAGCTGGCGTAGAAGCCGTCTATGCAGCGAAGAGGAGATGGCGAGAGCGTCGCCGACTGACCCGCTGAAAGCGTCCCCGTGTAGAGGACCGAGCCACTTGCCGTCCAAGGGTTGTCGTAGATCGTCAAGGTAATGTTGGAGCCTGCGATGCAGTTGATGCCGTCAAGCCGCCCTGGCGAGCCCTTGACGATCTGGGAAGCGGTGATTCGCAGCGCCGACCAAGCCGCTTGTATCCCTCCACCGCCAGCAGCAATCGCGCCTAGAAGCGCTGGCCTCATACCTGGCGGCCCATTGCCGTCTGGAATGCTTGCATAGCTGTGTAGTAGTCCGCGGCCTGCGTTTGATCCATGCCAGTGTCTATTCCGTATCCAGCCAACCGACTCCCGTTTTCCAGGAAACTCGCTGCCGTGCCTGCTGCGTTCTGCGCGAGCACGTAAAGCGCCGCGGCAGGGGTCGATGGTGTCTTGCTGGCTGTGCTTGTTCCGACGGAAACACCGGCCTTGAAGAGCCTCGCCGCGGTGGATGCTGTCCTGACACCGTGCCACAGCGTCGCGGTCAGGCCGCCCGTCGTTTGTGGGCAGTCACCCGGGCTCACGATGTTTTCGCCCCATAGGGAGATGACGCCCCCGGAGGTGGCGCCGGTGTCGCTCAGGTTCCCGCCGATGCGGTATATCTGGGTGGACCCGGCGTTACGCGATCCGATAGGAACGCGGGCCGTTGTGTTGCTCGTCTGCGTGGTCCTGAGATAGACAGAGAGCCCGCCTGTCGCCTCGGTTGGCGTGTAGCCTGTATTGATGCACTTGGTGCTCCCGTCGGTCTGCCAGCCCAGCGATTCGGAGTAGTCCCCCGACACCAGATTGATGTTCGTGTCGGTCGTTCCGCCGGAGGTGTTGACCAATGGAACGAAGGACGCATTGAAGTCGCCAACACACAGATTCAACCTGCGGAACAGCGTCCAGATGCTCGCGGCCTTACAAGCAAGAACGAACGTGTTGACTGCCGCCTGAGTGCCAGCAGAGACCGTGCCCGAGGCGGATGCAACGCGGGTCAGCCACGACTGAACATCGGTGTCTAGAGCGGCGCTACCGCCACCAGCAATCGCCCCCAGTATGGCCGGACGCATTTAGCTACCCGTCACGGCGTAGGTGTCTGCGCCAAGGTAGACCACGGCGAACAGAATGTTGCTTGCCTGCGCGCGAGTCAGCGTGCTAGTGCCACCGTTCAGAGTGACAGGGGCGGTTCTGGCGATCGAGGCGTTTCCTGATGCAGGAGGGCGAACCGCGACGCTGAAGCCCTCGGGGAGCCCGGGAACCATGGTGTACGTGTACGCAGCGGAGAAAACCAGCGTCTTGCCGTTGTCAGTCGCCAGCGCATCACGAGAAGCGCCGATGGTGACAACCTGACCGATGGACACATCGTCAAACGTCGTGGGCCGGCCCTCAGCATCTGGCGCCAGAACGCCGTGGGGCTTCGCGTTGTAGATGACCTGAACCGCTCGGCCGGTAGGCGCAAACTCCGACAGCCGGAGCTTGATCGTCGTGGCGCTCATGTCGATGTCAAGGACGGCCTCCTTGTTCGGATCGAGCGAGACCCAAGAGCCACTTCCGACCTGGTATTCGATCTTGTGATTCGTGTCCTGGTTCCAAACCCGCGCCGAGTCTGTCACTCCGGTGTAGGAGACCGTCTGACCGGCACCCCCGGCAGCAGAGGTCACAGAAACATCGACGGTCCCGGTCTGGACTTGCGCAGAGAGGGTCGGATAAAGCGTAGCCATGTATTCCCCTAGTCTTCAATCACGCCCGTCGAACACGGGATCGTCAGGTAATCAAGCCCGGACTCTTTGTCCGCAAGAAATGCCGCCGGGTTGTAGATCACGTTCGTTCGGTTCTTGCGCACATGAACGATCCGCATGGAAGCGTCGAGCCCATCAAGAAAGCGGATCACGATCCTTGCTGTGATCTGCGATTGCACGGCCTGGGACTGGATGAACTCGCGAGCGCTCAGCGGCTCGATAGCAGCCCATACTTCCTTGAACAGAACCCACTCTTGAGGCGTTTCTCCAGTCAGGGGATCTTGCGTAGGGTCGCCGTTCGAATCTGGAACGTAGTCGTACTTCTCGATGCGGACCCGGTGCCGCAGGCTGCCCGCTTCGATGCTCATCGAACGGTCGACTTGCGCGTGGAGTTGAGCAAGCTGGTCGCGCCAGCGCCGAGCGTGTATCCATGACCGGCATGCGAAGGAACCGCAGCAGCGCCAGAACCATCGCGGAATCTGTACTGCTGGGCCAGCTCCACGAGACAGGCGGCGGCCACAATCGGCTTGACGATGTATTCATCATCCGTCCCAACAGCAGGGATCGGATCGTCATTGCTGTCCACGATGATTTCGCCGTCACCATCGACAGAGGCTCGTAGGCGCGCCAGTCCTCCTTCAGCCAAGCCAGTACGGCCTGGCTGATCGCAGGAATCCACGTGTTCAGCCAAGCATCATCCGCGTCGCTGTCGGTCCGGATGTGGTTCCGGGCTTCGTCGAGCGTGACCAGATTCATTTCAGCTTGACCGGCTCGATGGGGCCGATGGTCTTGATGGTCGTCTCACCATCACGCCCCTTGCGGGCAGCGATGATCCAGCCTTCCGCGCTCGTGCTGGGCTTGGTGTTCGTGTCCTTGGTGGCGAACCACGTAGACCCGTCGTGGACCCACGCTTCACCGGCCTTAGCCTTAGTGCCTTCCCTCC
>NZ_AZND01000320.1:0-3178 GCF_000576205.1 Methylibium sp. T29
CCGCCACCGCCACCGCCCGCCCGGACGACCCGCGCCGCCCCGGCCGCCGCCACCAGAGCGCAGGCGCCGTTGAGCGTCTGCCGTCCGATCTGGATGGGCTGCGCCACGGCGCGCGGATCGGGCTCGAAGCCGGGCACGACCTCGCGCGGGATGCTGCGCTTGATCAGCTTCTCGATATCGCGCAGGAAGCCGTCCTCGTCGACGCAGACCAGCGACACGGCCTCGCCCAGGGCACCGGCGCGGCCGGTGCGGCCGATACGGTGCACGTAGTCCTCGGACACGTTGGGCAGCTCGAAATTGACGACGTGCGGCAACTGGTCGATGTCGATGCCGCGCGCGGCGATGTCGGTTGCCACCAGCACCTGGAGCGCGCCGCTCTTGAAGTCGGCCAGCGCCTTGGTGCGCGCGGTCTGGCTCTTGTTGCCGTGGATCGCCATCGCGGTGATGCGCTGGTCGTTCAGATACTCGGTGAGGCGGTTGGCGCCGTGCTTCATGCGGCAGAACACCAGCACCTGGTGCCAATCCTGGCTCTTGATCAGGTGGGCCAGCAGTTCCTTCTTCTTGTCGCGGTCGACCGGATGGATCTTCTGCGCGATGGTCTCGACGGTGCTGTTGCGGCGCGCCACCTCGATCACCTGCGGGCTGTTCAGCAGGCGGTCGGCCAGGGTCTTGATCTCGTCGCTGAAGGTCGCGCTGAACAGCAGGCTCTGCTTCTGCTTCGGCACGATCGCCAGCACCTTCTTGATGTCGTGGATGAAGCCCATGTCGAGCATGCGGTCGGCTTCATCGAGCACGAAGATCTCGACGTGGCTCAGGTCCAGCGTGCGCTGCTGGTGGTGGTCGAGCAGGCGGCCGGGCGTGGCCACCAGGATGTCGACGCCGCGCTTGAGGCGGTCGATCTGCGGCTGCATACCGACGCCGCCGAACATCACCATCGAGCTGAGCTTGGCGTGCTTGCCGTAGATGCGCACGCTTTCCTCCACCTGCGCCGCCAGTTCGCGGGTCGGCGTGAGGATCAGCGCCCGCACCGGGCTCTTGCCGCGAGCGTCCTTGACGGCCGGCCTGGCCATCAGGCGGTGCAGCATCGGCAGCACGAAGCCGGCGGTCTTGCCGGTGCCGGTCTGGGCGCCGGCGAGCAGGTCGCCGCCCAGCATGACGGCCGGAATGGCCTGTTTCTGGATCGGCGTGGGCGTCTCGTAGCCGGCGTCGACGATGGCTTGCAGCAGGGGCTCGGCGAGCCCCAGTTCTTTGAATGACATGAATGAGGTGCCCGGATGCGGGCATCGAGTCGGCCTGCCGCGGCGTGCGAAGCACGTGCGCCAGTCGGAGGCCTGAAGGGGGAAGAGGTCGGAATCGACTGCAGCGCAAGGACTGGAACTGCGCGCTGCGGGCGCTATTGTAGGGGACAGATTGGAAACCCTCAGTTCCGCGAGGCAGGACCCGGCCCGCGCCGACAGCGGCGGTCAGCGCGGCGGCAGCGTCGCGTCGATGCCGGTGAAGCCGTCGCGGTTGGGCATGCGCAGCCGTGGCAGGGTCCGGGCGTCCATCTCGTCTGTCTCGCCGATCAGCCCGTTGGCGTACAGCAGGTAGGCGGTGAGCGCGTAGACCTCGTCGGCGCTGAGCGTGCCGGGTGCCGTCATCGGTTTGGCGCGGCGCAAGAAGTCGAAGACCGTCGTCGCGTAGGGCCAGTAGAGGCCGATGGTCTTGTCGGGCGTCGGGCTGGTCAGCGGCTCGGTGCCGCCGGCCAGCTCCTCGGCACTTGCGCCGCGGCCTCCCGCCCCATGGCAGGCCGCGCAGTGCTGGCGGAACAGGATGGCGCCTTCGGCGGCATTGCCGCGGCCGGCAGGCAGGCCACGGCCGTCGGGAAAGACGCTCAGGTCCCAGCGGGCGACTTCCTGCGCGTCGACCGGCCGGCCCAGACGCGGTGCCTGCAGGGCCTCGGCCGCCGCAGCGCCGCCGGCCCACGCCAGCAGCAGCCCGGCGGCCAGCGCACGCGGCTCACGCATAGACATGGCGCACGTTGCCTTCCTCGTCGACGGCCCAGGACACGATGGCGTTGTAGTGGAAGTAGCCGTTGGTGCCGCGCTGCGCCACCAGGGCGTTGCGCTCGGGCTGCACATCGCCGGTCTCGTCGGTCGCGCGGCTCTTCAGCACGGTGGGTCGACCATCCCATTTCCATGCGGCGCGAAAGCGCGTCATGCAGCGCGGCAGCACCGGGTCCTGCAGCGTGGCGTCGGCCCAGCTGCGGCCACCGTCGGCCGACACCTCCACGCGCCGGATGCGGCCCCGGCCGCTCCACGCCAGGCCGCTGATCGCGTAGACGTCGGGCCCGCGCAGGTGCTGGCCGTGCGAGGGCGAGGTGATCAGAGACTTGGCTCCATCACGAAGGTGAACATGCGCGCCTTGCCGTCGGGCAGCAGCTCGGTGTACTTGGCCGTCTCGTTGCGCGCCATCAGCGGCTGTTCGCTCAACTGCAGCCGCCTGAGCCACTTGACATTCAGGACACCCTCCCAGCCGGGGACGATGAGCCGCAGCGGATAGCCGTGCTCGGGCCGCAGGCGCTCGCCGTTCTGGTAGAGCGCGACGATCGCGTCGTCCATCAGCTTGGCGACCGGCAGGCTCACGTTCATCGCGAAGGCGTCGGCGCCCTCGGCGACGGCCCAGGTCGTGCGCGGCTCGATCCCGGCCTCGTCGAGCAGCACCGAGAGCGGCACGCCGGTCCACTCGCTGCACGAGACCAGGCCGTGGAAGGAGCCGACCGGCCGCTGGATCGGCTCGGGATGCCAGCCCGCGTTGCTGTTGCCGCCGCACTCCAGCACAAGCAGCTGCGAGCGCATCGGGTAGCGCAGCAGGTGGTCGACGCCGAAGCTCAGCGCACGCTTCACACGGCCGTGGATCAGCAGGCGGTGCTGCGCCGGATCGATGTCGGGCACGCCGTTGTGGTGGCGCTCGAAATGCAGGCCGGTGGGCGTGATGATGCCTTCGAGCTCCTCCAGCGGCGTGAGCGACACGCCGTTGCCCGGCAGCAGGCGGTTGCCGCTGATGCGGCGGATCACCTGCTGCTCGTGCTTCGAGGGCTGGCCATAGACCGTGAACGGGCGGCCCGGCGCGTGCATCCATGGGGGGGAAGGATCGCCGGCGCTGACCGCCGGCGCGGCCGCCTGCAGCGGCGCGGCCG
>NZ_AZND01000321.1:0-3170 GCF_000576205.1 Methylibium sp. T29
GCTGGACGCCGCGGCCCGCCGGCGCCGCGATCTGCACGCGCCGCGCGCCCGCGCGGTGAGCCTGACCCAGGCCACCGAGCTGGGCACGGTGTACGCAGTCGAAGAGTTGCGCGCACTGACGACCGCCGCGCGTGAACTGAAGCTCAAGGTCCACATGGACGGTGCCCGCTTCGCGAACGCCGTGGCCTCGCTGGGCTGCGCGCCGGCCGATGCGAGCTGGCGCGCCGGCGTCGACGTGTTGTCGTTCGGCGCCACGAAGAACGGTGCGCCGGTCGGCGAGGCGGTGGTGTTCTTCGACCGTGGGCTGGCCGACGGCTTCGAGTGGCGCGCCAAGCAGGCCGGCCAGCTGGCCTCGAAGATGCGCGTGCTGACCGCGCCCTGGGTCGGCCTGCTCGAAGGTGGCGCCTGGCTCGCGCACGCCGGCCACGCCAACGCGATGGCCCAGCGGCTCGCGGCGGCCATCGATACCCTGCCCGGCGTGCACCTGCTGCACGCGCCGCAGGCCAACGGCGTGTTCGCCGAGCTGCCGCGCCCCGCGATCGAGGCCCTGCGCGCGCAAGGCTGGCGCTTCCATGAGATGCTGCCGAACGGCGGTTGCCGGTTGATGTGCGCCTGGGACACCCGGCCCGAGACCGTCGACGCCTTCGCGGCCGATCTGGCCGTGGCCTGCCGGACCCCCTAGCCTCACCACGACACTGCGATGGCCGTTTCCGTCTTCGACCTGTTCAAGATCGGCATCGGGCCGTCGAGCTCGCACACGGTCGGGCCGATGCGGGCGGCCAAGCTGTTCGTGCAGCGCCTGGCGCACGAGGGCCTGTTGGAGCGCACCGCGCGCGTGGTGTCCGAACTCTATGGTTCGCTGGGCGCCACCGGCAAGGGCCACGGCTCCGACAAGGCCGTGCTGCTGGGACTGATCGGCGAGGACCCCGACAGCGTCGATGTCGACGCCATCCCGACCCGTCTGGCCGCCCTGCGCGAACATCGCCGCCTGGCGCTGCTGGGCCAGCACGAGATCGACTTCGACGAGGCCCGCGATCTGCTGTTCCGGCGCCGCCAGAGCCTCCCCTTCCACCCCAACGGCCTGCGCTTCGCCGCCTACGACGCCGACGGCGTCGAACTGGCGAACCGCTGCTACTACTCGGTCGGTGGTGGCTTCGTGCTGAGTGACGAGGTGGCCGCCGACGGCAGCCGCCAACAGAAGGTCGTGCCCGACACCACCGTGCTGCCACACCCCTACCGCAGCGGTGACGAACTGCTGCGCCTGACGCGCGAGCTCGGCTGCTCTATCGCCGAGGTGATGCGCCGCAACGAGCGCCACTGGCGCAGCGACGCCGAGATCGACGCCGGCCTGCTGCGCATCTGGCGCGTGATGCAGGCCTGCGTGGAGCGCGGCCTGCGCACCGAGGGCGTGCTGCCCGGCGGCTACCAGGTCAAGCGGCGCGCCGCCAGGCTCTACCGCGACCTGACGGCCGACCCGACCGCCGCGCTCAGCGACCCGCTGCAGGTGCTGGACTGGGTCAACCTCTACGCACTGGCGGTCAACGAGGAGAACGCCGCCGGCGGGCGCGTGGTCACGGCACCGACCAACGGTGCCGCCGGCATCGTGCCGGCCGTGCTGCATTACTACGCCCGCTTTGTTCGCGACGCAAGCGATGCCGGCATGGTCGATTTCCTGCTCACCGCCGCGGCCATCGGCATCCTCTACAAGGAGAACGCCTCGATCTCCGGTGCCGAGGTGGGCTGCCAGGGCGAAGTGGGTGTCGCCTGCTCGATGGCCGCCGGCGCGCTGTGCGCGGTGCTGGGCGGCACGCCGGCGCAGGTGGAGAACGCCGCCGAGATCGGCATGGAGCACCACCTGGGCCTGACTTGCGACCCGGTGGGCGGGCTGGTGCAGATCCCGTGCATCGAGCGCAACGCCATCGCCTCGGTGAAGGCCATCAACGCGGCGCGCATGGCGTTGCGCGGCGACGGCACCCACCACGTGAGCCTCGACCAGGTCATCAAGACCATGCGCGAGACCGGCGCCGACATGCAGACGAAGTACAAGGAAACCGCGCGCGGCGGACTGGCGGTCAACATCGTCGAGTGCTGAACTGGGGGCGCGCCGGCCTTTGTAGACTGACCTGCGCCCCTTTGCCGCTGCCCCAGATGCTCGACACGCTCGCCGCCACCGTTCGCCGCGCCACCGCCGCCCTGCCCGATTCGGTCACGCACTGGACCGCACGCGGCGTCAGCGAGCGATCCGAACAGCTCGGCGTGCGCCAGGGCGTTGCCGAAACGCCGAAGCGAGTGCGTGACGAGGGTGTGATGCTCACCGTCGTCGACGGTGGCGTGGGCCATGCGGCCACCGCCGACACGTCCGGAGCCGGCTTGCGTACCGCCCTGCTGCGCGCCCACGCGCTGGCCCGGGCCGGCGCCGGCAAGACGGTGTTCACGCCCGCGGAGCTGCCGCGCCCGCGCGACAGCGGCCAATACGCCAGCCGCGTCGAGCGACCGCACCACACCCTGACGCTGGGCGACAAGCTCGAGCTGCTGATGCGCGTGAACGCGGCCTGCCGGATCGACGAGCGCATCGTCGACGCGCAGACCAGCCTGTGGAGCGTCGAGACCGATCAACTTTTCCTGAGCAGCGACGGCGCCCACATCGAGCAGCGCTTCGCCTACCTCACGCCGGCCATCCAGGTGACGGCGGTCGACGGCGGCGTGACGCAGGTGCGGTCCAGCGCCGGACAGTACAACGGCTACTGCCAGCAGGGCGGGCTGGAAGTGCTGGACCGCGCCCGCTTCGAGCAGGACGGCCCGCGCGTCGCGCGCGAGGCGCTGGAGCTCGTGGCCGCACCCCACTGCCCGAGCGGCCGCATGGACCTGCTGCTGATGCCGGACCAGATGATGCTGCAGATCCACGAGAGCATCGGCCATCCGCTGGAGCTGGACCGCATCCTCGGCGACGAGCGCAACTTCGCCGGCACGAGCTTCGTCACGCTCGACCTGTTCGGCCACTACCGCTACGGCAGCGAGCTGCTGAACGTGAGCTTCGATCCGTCACGTGCGCACGAATTCGCCGGCTTCGCTTTCGACGACGACGGCACGCCGGCCGAGCGCCGCATGCTGATCGAGCGCGGCGTGCTGCTGCACCCGCTGGGCGGCAGCCTGTCGCAGGCGCGCGCCCG
>NZ_AZND01000322.1:0-3167 GCF_000576205.1 Methylibium sp. T29
GGCCGGCTCGCCCCGCCGCGCCGCGCCAGGCCGGGCCGCAGCCACGGCCTGGTTCAGGCGCTCCAGCGATTCGCCGAGCAGCGCGCCGTACATCTCCTCCTTGCTCGCGAAGTAGCTGTAGATCGCGCCCGGCGTGTAGCCGGCGCGGCGGGCGATCTCGCGCACGCTCGCGCGCTCGAGCCCGAGCTCGAAGAAGGCGGCCCGTGCGGCATCGAGCACCAGCGCGCGGCGTGCATCGGCCACGGCGCGCTGGCGCATCCCGCGCTCGGCGCTGGGCAGGGTGGTTGATTTCGGCATCGCTCGAATATACAGTTGATCAATTCTTTGAACACTGTTCAATTTTCCAAACCAACACCGCGAAGACCTGCCGCCATGAACGCTCCGACCTCCATCGCCCCGCCGGCTCGCCCGGCCACCCTGATGTCCGGCGCCGACTACCGCGACTCGCTGCGCCGCTACAAGCCGACGGTCTACGTCGACGGCCAGTTGGTCGACTCGGTGGCCGACGCGCCGTCGCTGCGCCCCGGCGTCAACGCCCTCGCCTACACCTACGACTTCGCCCGCGACCCGGCGATGGCGCCGCTGGCGCTGGCCGTGCAGTCGAGCCGCGGCTTCACCGTGAACCGCATGGCCCACATCAACGAGTCGGCCGGCGACCTGCTCAACAAGCTGGAGGCGGTGCGCCTGCTGTGTCAGGAGACCGGTTGCGCGCAGCGCTACCTGATGCACGACGCGCTGAACGGCATCGCCCAGGTCAGCGCGCGCCTGGACGACGCCAAGGGCAGTACCGAGCACCGCGCCCGCTTCCAGGCTTACCTGGCGCGCGTGCAGGACGAGGACCTGAGCCTCGGCGTCGCGATGACCGACGCCAAGGGCGACCGCAGCAAGCGTCCGCATCAGCAGGCCAACCCCGACACCTATGTGCACGTGGTCGAGCGCAACGGCAAGGGCATCGTGATCTCGGGCACCAAGGCCATCGTGACCGGCGCGCCCTACATGCACGAGCTGCTGGTCATGCCGGGGCGCAACATGGGCGCCGAGGATGCCGACTTCGCCGTCTGCTGCGCGGTGCCGATCGACGCGCCGGGCATGACGCTGGTGTCGCGCCCCGCGGGCCGGCCGGGCGACAAGCTCGAGCACGGCGCGGCGCTGTTCTCGCGCCGCTATGGCCAAGCCACCGCGGTGGTGATCTTCGACCGCGTGTTCGTTCCCTGGGAGCGCGTGTTCTATGCCGGCCAGGACGGCGAGTGGGAGCACAGCGGCGTGCTGACCTACAGCTACGCCACCCACCACCGCCACAGCTGCATCGCCGCGCGCGCCGGCTTCGGCGACCTGCTGATCGGCGCCGGCGCGCTGATGTGCGAGGCCAACGGCTTCGACCCCGGCGAGAAGAGCAACCTGCGCGAGCCGATGGTCGAACTGATCAAGATCACCGAGGGCTTCTTCGCCTGCGGCGTGGCCGCCAGTGTGTACGGCACGGCCGATCCGTACAGCGGCAGCTTCATGCCCGAGCCGGTGTTCAGCAACATCGGCAAGCTGCTGATGTCGACCCAGATCTACGACATGCACCGCCTGGCGCACGAGGTCTCGGGCGGCCTGATCGTCGCGCTGCCCGGCCCCGACGAGGACCACAACCCGGCCACCGCCGCCACGCTGTCCGAGGTGCTGCGCGCCAACCCGACAGTGCCCTACGACAAGCGCATCGAGGTCGCGCGTTTCATCGAGGACCTGACCGCCTCCTACCAGGGCGGCTGGTATTCGGTGATCAGCCTGCACGGCGGCGGCTCGCCGGCCGCGCTGAAGCAGGAGATCTGGCGCAACTACCCGGTGGGCAGCAAGGTGGAGCTGGTCGAGCGGCTGCTCGACCGCGGCGTGCTGCATGACGAGACGCGCGCGATCACGCGGAACCGCCAGCCGGGCCGCTGCTGCGACACCGGCTGCACCGTGCCGGGCCAGCCGGTGATGGTGGCGCTGCCGGAGTCGACGCGAAAGCAGGACTGAGCGTCCGCACTCAGCCCTGCGTGCGCACCACGATGCGGCCACGCACCTCGCCCCGCATCAAGCGGGCGGCGGCGTCGATGGCTTCGTCCAGGCCGATCTCGGTGGTCATCGACTGCAGCAGCGCGGGGTCCAGATCCTTCGCGAGGCGCGCCCAGGCCTGCTGGCGCAACGCCAGCGGCGCCATCACGCTGTCCACGCCGAGCAGCGCCACGCTGCGCAGGATGAAGGGCATCACCGTGCCCGGCAGGTCGGCGCCCTGCGCCAGGCCGCAGGCGGTCACGGCACCGCCGTAGCGCGTCTGGGCGCAGGCGTTGACGAGCGTGTGGCTGCCCACCGCATCGACCACGGCGGCCCAGCGTTCGGTCTGCAGCGGCTTGCCCGGGGCGCTCAGCTCGGCGCGGTCGATCACCGACTCGGCCCGAGTTGCTTCAGGTAGTCGGCCTCGCTGGCCTTGCCGGTGGCTGCGACGACGCGATGGCCCAGCTTGTGCAGCAACGCCACGGCGACCGAGCCCACGCCGCCGGTCGCGCCGGTCACCAGCACCTCGCCGTCGCCGGCCTGGATGCCATGGCGCTCGAGCGCCAGCACGCTCAGCATCGCGGTGTAGCCGGCCGTGCCGATTGCCATCGCCTGCCGGGGCGTGAAGGCATCGGGCAGGCGCACCAGCCAGTCGCCCTTGAGCCGCGCCTTGCCGGCCAGGCAGCCCTTGTGGACCTCGGCGACGCCGAAGCCGTTGAGCACCACGCGGTCGCCGGCCTTCCAGGCGGGGTGGCGGCTCTCGATCACGGTGCCGGCGCCGTCGATGCCGGCGACCATCGGCCAGCTGCGCACCACCGGCAGGCGGTTGGTGATCGCCAGGCCGTCCTTGTAGTTGAGGGTGGAGTAGTCGATCGCCACCGTGACATCGCCGTCCGGCAGGAAGCTGTCGTCGACCTCGCGCACCTCGGCGCGAAAACCCTCGCTCTTGTCGAGCACCAAAGCCTTGAACATGTTCGCGTCTCCTCGTGAGTGGATGGTCGGGGTCGGTACTTGGCGGCTCAGTCGGGGGCGACGAGCCGTCGGAAATCGGCAATGGCGGCCTCCAGCGGCGCGCCGTCACGCGCCAGGCGGGCACGCAGCACGGCCCCTTCCCAGGCCGCCCAGAAGCCGCGCGCGGCCAGCGCGGG
>NZ_AZND01000323.1:0-3159 GCF_000576205.1 Methylibium sp. T29
GAAGCCGCGCCAGCCGCTCGGCGGCCGGCGGGTGCGTGGCGGCGACCGGCCGCCGGCCGTCGTCCTCGGCCACCTCGTTCTGCATGAACTCGAGCTGCCGGGTCGGCGCGTAGCCGGCCAGCGCGGCCAGCAGCAGGCCCAGTTCGTCGGCTTCGAACTCGCCCTGCTGCAGCACCGGCTCCAGCGACTTCAACAGGCCGAAGTTGTGCTCGAGCTCGACATACATGTCGGGCACGCTGCGCTCCACCTGGCGCGGCAGCAGCAGGCGCCCGGCGGTCAGCATCTGGCGTTCGTGTTCGAGGATGCTGTGAGCCATCTCGTGCGCCAGCACGAAGGCCAGTGCCTCGTCGGACAGGCCGCGCTCCTCGATCAGCGTCTCGGACACGACCACCTGGCCGTCGGGCAGCGCGAAGGCGCCGGTGTCGTCGTGGTGCAGCACCGTCAGCGACCACGGCAGCACGGCGGCGCGCGGGGTCTGCCGGCGCGCCTCGGCGACCAGTCGGTCGAAGATGCGCTGCAGGCGCTCGCAGTGCTGCACGCAACCGAGCCGGTCGCGTGCCGCGGCGCCGGCCACGGTCTGCTGCAGCGTCTCGGTGCCGATGCGCCCGACCTCGCCGGCAGTCCAGTCGAGCGAGGTCGGTTCGTAGGCGAGTTCCAGCGCCGGGGCGCCGGCGCAAGCCGCAGTCAGGGCGAGGGTCAGGACACGGCGGCACCCAGCGTTCATCGCAAGCCTCCTGGACGGAGACTACGCCTTGTGACGTGGGTGTGAAAGCCCCTTCGCGCCGTTCAGGCCGGAGCCGGGCGGGCTGCCGCCGGGCTCTGAGCCGGCTCAGGACGGGTCGTCGTTCTGCAGGCGCGCCAGCGCCGCGCCGCCGCCCAGCGACAGCAGGCCGCTCTGCGCGTAGATGCCGAGCTTGGCGCGGGTGTCGACGATGTCGAGATTGCGCATCGTCAGCTGGCCGATGCGGTCGGCCGGCGAGAACGGTGCGTCCTCGACCTTCTCCATCGACAGCCGCTCGGGCTGGTAGGTGAGGTTGGGCGAGCGGGTGTCGAGGATCGAGTAGTCGTTGCCGCGGCGCAGCTCGAGAGCGACCTCGCCGGTCACCGCGCGCGCCACCCAGCGCTGCGCGGTCTCGCGCAGCATGATGGCCTGCGGGTCGAACCAGCGGCCCTGGTAGAGCAGGCGGCCGAGCTTGCGGCCGTTGTCGCGGTACTGCTCGATCGTGTCCTCGTTGTGGATGCCGGTCACGAGGCGCTCGTAGGCGATGTGCAGCAGCGCCAGGCCCGGGGCCTCGTAGATGCCGCGGCTCTTGGCCTCGATGATGCGGTTCTCGATCTGGTCGCTCATGCCCAGGCCGTGGCGGCCACCGATGCGGTTGGCCTCCAGCAGCAGCGCCACCGGGTCGGCGTATTCCACGCCGTTCAAGGCGACGGGCCGGCCCTCGTCGAAGCGCACCGTGACCTCCTCGCGCTTCACGTCGACCTCGTCGCGCCAGAACGCCACGCCCATGATCGGGTTGACGATGCGGATGCCGCTGTTCAGGTGCTCGAGGTCCTTGGCCTCGTGCGTGGCGCCGAGCAGGTTGGAGTCGGTCGAGTAGGCCTTCTCGGCGCTCATCTTGTAGCCGAAGCCGGCCTGCGTCATGAAGGCCGACATCTCGGCACGGCCGCCGAGTTCGTCGATGAAGGTCTGGTCCAGCCAGGGCTTGTAGATCTTCAGCGCCGGGTTGGTGAGCAGGCCGTAGCGGTAGAAGCGCTCGATGTCGTTGCCCTTGAAGGTGCTGCCGTCGCCCCAGATGTGGACGTCGTCCTCCTTCATCGCCGCGACCAGCATCGTGCCGGTGACGGCGCGCCCGATCGGCGTGGTGTTGAAGTAGGTCACCCCGGCGGTCGAGATGTGGAAGGCACCGGCCTGCAGCGCGGCCAGGCCTTCAGCGACCAGCTGCGCCCGGCAGTCGATCAGGCGTGCCTTCTCGGCGCCGTACTGCATCGCCTTGCGCGGGATCTCGTCGTAGTCGGGTTCGTCGGGCTGGCCGAGGTGGGCCGTGTAGGCGTAGGGCAGGGCGCCCTTGAGCTTCATCCAGTGCAGCGCGGCGCTGGTGTCCAGTCCGCCGGAGAATGCGATGCCGACCTTCTGGCCGGTGGGAAGGTGCTGGAGGATGGTTGCCATGGTGGGGAACAGTGCTGCGGGTTCGGGCTCGCCGGGGCGCGGGCGGGACGGGCGCGCGAGTGAGGTCAAATCGGCGAAGCCGAGATTTTAGGCGCGCCCCCGAACCGCCCTTGACCGAGAAAGCCCGCGATGCCCGGAGACACCCTGCCCCCCCACGCCGTCGAGGCGGCCGACCGCGCCGCCTGGCGCCGCTGGCTGAGCCGGCACCAGGGCCAGGCCAACGGCGTGTGGCTGGTCATGGCCCGCAAGGGCAGCGACCACGAGGCGCCGACGCTGGACGAGGCGATCGACGAGGCGCTGTGCTTCGGCTGGATCGACAGCAAGCAGGGCCGGCTCGACGAGCGCCGCTCGCTGCTGTGGTTCGCGCCGCGCAAGCCCAAGAGCGCCTGGTCCGGTCCGCACCAGCGCCGCGCCGAGGCGCTGGAGGCTGCCGGCCTGATGGAGCCGGCCGGGCAGGCCAAGGTCGACGAGGCGCGGCGCAGCGGCCTGTGGCACAAGCCGCCGGCCTGATGCGCGACCTGCCTGCTCCTGCACGACCACCGAGCGAGCCCGCGCCATGATCGTCGTCGACCGCCCGAACGGCTTGCGGCTGTTCTTCGCATTGCGCGGCTCCATCCTGCCGCGCATCTTCTGGAGCCTCGCCACCTGCACGGCGCTGGCGACCGCGGTGGCGCTGAGCCACGGCACGCTGTTCCAGTGGAAGGTGACGCTGACGCCGGTGCCGTTCTCGCTGATCGGGCTGGCGCTGGCGATCTTCCTCGGCTTTCGCAACACTGCGGCCTACGACCGCTACTGGGAGGCCCGCCGGCTCTGGGGTGACGTGGTGCATCGATCGCGCAGCCTCGCGCGCGAGGTGCAGACGCTGTTCCAGGCGCCCGCCGCGCCCGGCCCGGCCGATGGCGCGCGGGCCGCACTGGTGCGGCGGACCATCGGCTTCGCTCACGCCTTGCGCCACCAACTGCGCGACAGCGATGCCGGGCCCGACATCG
>NZ_AZND01000324.1:0-3132 GCF_000576205.1 Methylibium sp. T29
GGCCGGCGCGTGCGACACCGAGGCTGAGGCCGGGCGCATGCGCCGGCAGCCAGCCGGCCCACGCCGGGTAGCGGCGCAGGAAGTGGAACACGAAGAAGCTGCGCACCAGCCGCCACAGGCTGGACTCCTGCAGGTCGGTGGCCTCGATGCGCTTGCAGCAGTGGGCCATCAGGTGATCGAGCCGCTCGCCCAGCCGGCGGTTGAAGTCGCGGTCGCGGATCATCACGTTGGCCTCGAGGTTGAGCGACAGGCTCAGCGGATCGAGGTTGCTGGAGCCCACGGTGGACCACTCGTCGTCGGCCACCGCCACCTTGCCGTGCAGCGGGCGCTCGCAGTACTCGTAGATGTGCACGCCGGCGCGCAGCAGGTGGTGGTACAGCATCTCCGCGGCGCTCTTGACGATGGCCATGTCGGGCTCGCCCTGCAGGATCAGCGAGACCTGCACGCCCCGCCGCGCCGCCCGGCGCAGCTCCCTCAGCAACCGGTAGCCGGGGAAGAAGTAGGCATTGGCGATCACCAGACGGTGGCGCGCGGCGCGGATCACGGCGCGGTAGTGGCGCTCGATGTCCTGCGGGTGCTCGCGGTTGTCGCGCGTGACGAACATCGCCTGGGCGGCGCCGGCGGCGGCCTGCGGCGGCAGCGCCGACGGCGGTGCGCGACGTCGGAACCAGCGGCGCTCCGAGGAGGACCGGCCCGGGCGCCCTTCGACGATGGCCTGCTGCACGAAGCGCTGGATGTGCGCCACCAGCGGGCCTTCCAGCTCCACCGCGTAGTCCTGCTTGGCCTCGGGCCCGAAGTCGGCCAGGTGATCGGCCGAATAGTTGATGCCGCCGACGAAGGCGCGCTCGCCGTCCACCACCACGATCTTGCGGTGCATGCGGCGGAACAGGTTGGTGCGCCAGCCGAACAGCCGCGTGCCGGGGTCGAACACGTGCACGCGCACGCCGGCCTCGGTGAGCGCGCCGATGAAGGCCGGCGACAGGTCGGGCGAGCCGAAGCCGTCGATCGTGATGTCGACCTTCGCGCCGTTGCGTGCCGCCGACAGCAGCGCGGCATGCAGCGCGAGCCCGACCTTGTCCTCGAACAGGATGAAGGTCTCCAGCAACACCTCGTGGCGCGCCGCGGCGATGGCCTCGAACACGCGCGGGAAGTAGGCCTCGCCGTTCTCCAGCAGCGTGAAGCGGTTGCCGTCGACCCAGCGTGGCGCGCTCACAGCGAGATCTCCGCGGCCAGCGGCGCATGGTCCGACAGGTGCGACCACGGCCTGCGTGGCAGCACCATGGGCGCGTGCACCGCGGCGTTGCGCACGTAGATGCGGTCGAGCTGCAGCATCGGGAAGCGGGCCGGGAAGGTGCGGGCGGAAGTGCCTCCCGAGTGCAGGAACACCTCGCGCAGGCCGGCGCGGTGCTCCAGCACGCGGTGCGCGCTGCGCCGCCAGTCGTTGAAGTCGCCGGCCACCACCAGCGGCGCGTCGGCCGGCACCTCGCGCTCGACCAGCTCGCACAGCAGCGCGAGCTGCCGGCTGCGGTGCGACTCCTGCAGGCCCAGGTGCACGCACACCGCGTGCACGTTGGCGCTGCGGCCGGGCAACTGCAGCACGCAGTGCAGCAGGCCGCGCCGCTCGGGCCCGCTGATCGACACGTCGAGGTTCTCGTGCCGCAGGATCGGGAACTTGGACAGCACCGCGTTGCCGTGGTGGCCGTGCGGATAGACCGCGTTGCGGCCGTAGGCGAACTGAGGCCAGATCGAATCGGCGAGGAACTCGTAGTGCGGCACCGCCGGCCAGTTGGCGAGGCGGGCGGTGTGGCGCTCGTGCGTGCCCTGCACTTCCTGCAGGAACACCACGTCGGCACCCACGGTGCGCACGGCGTCGCGCAGCTCATGCAGCATGAACTTGCGGTTGAACGAGGTGAAGCCTTGTGGGTGTTCACGGTCAGCACCTTGAAGGCGAAGGAAGACGAGGCGTCGGCGGAACTCATGGCAGGGAAGAGGAGACGATCCCATTTGTACCGAGCGCCGCGCGCCGGCGCTGTAGGAGGAAGGCGCGTGCCGCCGACGGACGGCGGCGCTGGCGCGGGCCCGGGCCGGTTCGGGCGACACTCGCGGCTGCCCCCGCATGGAAACCATCGCCGTCATCGACTTCGAAACCACCGGCATCTCGCCCGGCCAGGGCGCGCGCGCCACCGAGATCGCCGCGGTGCTGGTGCGCGGCGGGCAGATCGTCGGCCGCTACCAGAGCCTGATGAACAGCGGCGCCTGGGTGCCGCCGTTCATCGAGCAGCTCACCGGCATCAGCAACCGCATGCTGGAGCGCGCGCCGCCGGCCGAGCGGGTGATGCGCGAGGTGCTCGACTTCACCGCGGGCTGCCCGCTGGTGGCGCACAACGCGGCCTTCGACCGCGGTTTCTGGCAGGCCGAGCGCGCCCGCGCCGGCTGTGACGAGGACGCCGCCCACGCGTTCGCCTGCACGCTGCTGCTGGCGCGCCGCCTCTACCCCGAAGCGCCGAACCACCGGCTGGGCACGCTCGCGAAGCTGCATGCGCTCCCCGACGGCGGCCGCGCCCACCGCGCGCTGGCCGATGCCGAGACCGCCGCCCACCTGCTGCTGCGCATGCAGGACGACCTGCGCGCCCGCTTTGCCGCCGAGCTGGCCGAGCGTGCGGTGAGCCATGCGCTGCTGGCCCGCCTGCAGCGGGCGCAGCGCAGCGGCCTGCGGCGCTGCCTGGCCGAGGCCGGCCTGTGAGTCCCCGCAAGCCGGGGACTCAAGTTCCAGCGGCGGTGGCCGACAACACGGCCATGACTCCCTCCACCGCCGACACCGCGGCCACCGTGCGCAACGAGCAGTTGCACCAGCACGGCGCGCTGGTGCGCCGCATCGCCAAGCGCATGCGCGCGCGGCTGCCGGCCAACGTGGAGATGGACGAGCTGCTGCAGGCCGGCCTGATCGGCCTGAACGAGGCGATCACTCGCTTCGAGGAAAGCTTCGGCGCCAGCTTCGACACCTATGCCTCGCGCCGCATCGAAGGCGCCATGCTCGACAGCCTGCGCGCCGCCGACACCCTGTCGCGCGACGCCCGTGCCCACCAGCGCGCCATCCGCGCCGCGGTGCAGGCGCTCGAGCACCGCCTGCTG
>NZ_AZND01000325.1:0-3124 GCF_000576205.1 Methylibium sp. T29
CCGGCGGCGGCGCCGAAGGCCTGCAGCAGGCGGCGACGGGCCGACTGCGGCAGCCGGCTCCAGCGGGACGAGGAAGAAGAATCCGAATGGCTCATGGGGAACTCCGGTTCGTGGACGCGACGATCGCCGCCGCGCGCAACAACGAGGAAAGAAAGGACGGGGGCGGCCGATGAACCAGGCCAGAAGGCAGAGACAAGCGAAGGAGACGCAGCCTGCAACCGCCCCCGCGTCAAAGGGGTCGCGATCGGTTCAGGCCGGACAGCGGAAGAGTGACAAGGCGGCTCCGTGCGGGGATGCAGTGCCCGCACGATAGGGAGACTCGCCGCACCGGCCAACGAAGCTTTCCGGTGGTCGATAGCGGCGCGGCGCATAAGGCGCGCCGGGGTCCGCCCGCGCGGGGCCGGGCCCGGCCGGATCGGCGCCGCTTCGGCGCAGCGTCAGGGCGCGTTGGCCGTGACCGACGCGGTCTCTTCGTTCAGGGCCAGGCCGGCACGAGCCGGCTTGGTCAGCGGCGTGGGCTTCATGCGGTTGCTGAGCATCATGCCCACCCCCGCGCGCAGGCCGCCGGTGATCTGCAGCTGCAGGCGCTCGTCGTCGCGGCGGCGCACCTCGGCCGCCACCTGCGCGGCCTCGTCGGGCGTGGCGCCCAGGGCCCGCAACGCAGCCTCGCCGAAGGCACTGGCCGACTCGAAGGTCTCGCGCACCTGGTAGTCCACGCCCGCGGCGATGAGCTTCAGCGCGTGCTCGCGATCGAAGGAGCGCACCAGCAGGCGGGCCTGCGGGAACGAGTGCTTCACCAGCTCGACGATCTTCAGCGCCGCCGCCTTGTCGTCCACACAGACGGCGATCGCTTCGGCGGTGGCAGCGCCGGAGGCGTGCAGCACGTCGAGCCGGGTGCCATCGCCGTAGTAGACCTTGAAGCCGAAGCCGTCGGCGCTCTGGATCATCTCGGTGTCCGAGTCAATGATCGCCACGTCGACCCCGCGCGCCAGCAGGGCCTGGCTGGCCACCTGACCGAAGCGGCCGAAGCCGATCATCAGCACGCTGCCGGTCAGGCCGTCGGCCCGGTCCACGCCCTCGAGCGAGGCCGCGCCACGCGGCAGCATCCAGCGCAGGGCCCCGACCGCCAGCGGCGTGAGCGCCATCGACAGGATCACGATCGCGGTGAGCACCGCATTCATCGGGCCGTCGAGCAGCCCGGCGCTGACGCCGGCCGAGTACAGCACGAACGCGAACTCGCCGCCCTGGGCCATCAGCACCATGCGGTGCAGCGCGTCGCCGTGCGGCGCGCCGAGCGCGCGCGCCACGACGTAGATGCCGGCCGCCTTCACCAGCATGAACACCACCACGCCGCCCAGCACCTGGGGCCAGTGGCTGGCGAACACCGTGAGGTCGAGCGACATGCCGACGCTCAGGAAGAACAGGCCGAGCAGGATGCCGCGGAAGGGCTCGATGTCCGCCTCCAATTGATGCCGGAAGCTCGATTCCGACAGCATCACGCCGGCGAGGAAGGCGCCCATCGCCATCGACAGGCCGCCGAACTGCATCAGCAGCGCAGCGCCCAGCACCACCAGCAGCGCGGCCGCGGTCATCACCTCCCGCGCGCGCGCCGCCGCCAGCAGCCGGAACATCGGATTGAGCAGCCAGCGCCCCGCGATCGTGACGCTGCCCACCGCCACCAGCGCCAGCAGCAGCGCGCGCCAGATGGAACTGTCGACATCGGCGTGCGCCGGCGCGAGGAAGGCCACGATGGCCAGCAGCGGCACGATGGCCAGGTCTTCCAGCAGCAGGATCGAGACCACCCGCTGGCCGCGCGAGGTGGCCGTCTCGCCGCGCTCGTCGAGGATCAGCATGACGGTGGCGGTGGAGGTCATCACGAAGCCCATCGCGGCGACGAAGGCCACCGGCGCCGACAGCCCGGCGAGCATGCCGACGCCGGTGAGCAATGCGCCGCACGCCACCACCTGGGCCAGGCCCAGGCCGAAGATCTCGCGGCGCAGGCTCCACAGGCGCTTGGGCTGCATCTCCAGCCCGATGACGAACAGGAACATCACGACGCCCAGCTCGGCCACGTGCAGGATGGTCTGCGCGTCGACGAACAACCCCAGGCCGAACGGCCCGATCGCCAGCCCGGCGGCCAGGTAGCCGAGCACCGAGCCGAGGCCGAGGCGCTTGAACAGCGGCACCGCCACCACGCCGGCGGCCAGCAGCACCACCACACGGACCAGTTGTTCGTTGCCTGCTGCCTCGACCGCCATGCCTGTACTCCTTCGCCGAATGTGGGGAACGCGCGGCCCCGGGCCGCATTGAAAAAGGGCCGGCAACCTCGGGTTGCAGGCCCTGCGGGACGGTGCGCCGGGGACGCGTCAGAAGGGTCCTACGCACAAAAAACTGTGGTTTGTGCCCACAGTGTGAGTGAGTGAAGGTGGGCGTGGGTACAAAAGATGTTGATAGTGACCGGACATGGGGCTGAAGGTACCTCTTTTGGCCCGGCTATCAACATTCTGTTGATAGCAGAGCGCTAGCTCAATCGACGCGGAGACGAGAGGCGGGCTCGCTACCCGTCGGCGGCGCTGCGCGTCCGCTCCGCCGCCGCCAGCAGTTGAGAGGCTCTGCACTTCAGTGCGGTCGCGATGACTTCAACGCTGTCGATAGCCGCTGCCGTTTTCCCCCGCTCGACCAGGCCAATGAAGTTCTTGTGCAGCCCCGTGGCAATCGCGAGGTCGCCTTGGCTGAGCCCCATGGCCAGCCTGCGCTCGCGAACAACCACGCCCAAGGCTTCGGACAAGTTCATTTGACCCAGGTTTACCCATCGCGGATGCGACGTCTTTTCCAGGACTGTACTGAAACGGCAGAAGGGACCTAGTCACTGAACGCGGTCGGCTCACCTTTTAGGACGTGTCCTGAAGCCCGTCGCATCGCTGGCTACCAAGCTCAACACCGATACGACGCGACAGGAGTGCGATGCTTGCTGACACAATATACTGTGCCACTTGCGAACCCTAAACGAGCTAAGGATGCACGATGGATGCGCTACTTCTACGCACGCGCGAACGCGATTCCCGACCAGCGGAATCTCCGCAAAGGGGTATTCGCTATTGGTCGTCCGTCGAGGTGCCTGGGG
>NZ_AZND01000326.1:0-3121 GCF_000576205.1 Methylibium sp. T29
GCTTTTTCATGGAACCCATTTCAGATGTCATCCGATCGCTCGCCACAGCGAAGAAACCCCAGGCCGACAGCCGGCAGAGCCATCGGCGACGAAGAAGCGCTTGCTTTGCACATGGCGGGGCCGGCGTTCAATGGCCTGCGCGCGTACGCAGCGCCGACCTGACGGCCGAGACGGCCGACTCGAACGACGTGGGCGCAAGCCAGCGCAACATGCAGGGATAGGTCACTGCGCCCGCCAGCAGCGCGGCTGCCGCGGCAAAGTACTGCGGCCACACCGGCGTGAGCAGATGGTGGACCGCCCAGATGACGGCGGCCATCGGCGCACCAGCCAGCAACGGGGTGAACGCCGCCGTGGCCTGCGCCCGCACGCTGATGCCGACGACGCTGGCCAACACGACCGCCCCTGCCGGCCAGAGGATCAGTTCCTTCGCGACGCGAACGCCGGCCACTGCCTCCAGCCCCCAACCGACGACCGCGAAGACCATCGCCGCCTGCACGACCACGTCAGCCACCATCAACATGATGGCCAGCGTGGAACGGCCGACGCCCCTCAGCATTGCGACCCCCAGCTCGGAGGCCGGCAGCAGCAGGCCACCGAGCAGGAACAACTGGACCACCGTCGCGGCACCCGCCCAGCGGGCTCCGAACACCAGGTCGATCAAGGTCGGCGCCAGCACGACCAGTGCGAGGTAGAGCGGGATCACCACCAGGGCCGTCGCCAGGATCGTCTGCCGCATCAGCTTGCGCAGCGCCTCCGGCTGTCCTTGCGAACGCGCCGACATCACCAGCGTGACGTCCCAGGCCGGGCCGATCAGGATGTCGCCGATCTGTTCGAGCAGCCGCTCCGCCATCGTGTAGATGCCCACCGCGGACGCACCGAGATAGTTGCCGATCACCAGGCGCGGAATCATCCGGTCGATGTACAGCATCGCCACGCCCGCCAGGGAGCCGATGTTGAAGTTCAGCAGCTCCATGAACGCCTTGCGCTCGATCTCGAACCCGGGCCGCCAACGCGTCGCGATCATCGCGCCGAGCATCGTGATGCCGACGCGGGCAACCTCGTTGACGATGATGCTCCAGATCCCCGCCCCCGACACTGCGAGCGAAATCCCGAGCACGCTTGCGATCATCGAACCGAAGGTTTCGACGGTGGCGACGGCCTTGAAACGGCCTTCGCGGCGCAGCAGCGCCCGGTGCACACCACTCACCGCACCCAGCGGCAAGCTGATGGCGCGCCAGCCGAGCACGGTCGCGACCTCTGCGGGCCCCCCCACCAGCGCCGCGATGCCATCGCTGAACGTGCTGATCACCACGAAGCTGATGAAGCCGAAGCCGAGCAGCAGCCAGAAGGTGGTGTTGGTGTGCGCCGGGCGCAGTTCCTTCTGCTGGATCAGGCTCTCCGCCAGCATCCCGCCGGTGATGAGCTCGACGACGCCGACGGCCACCCACGCCATGGCCACGATGCCGAAGGCTCCGGCCCGAGAAACCGGGCGAAGGCCGCCAGCGTGATGAAACCGAGAAGTACCTGCGCTACTTTTCCGACGGTACTCCAGGCCACTCCATGCAAAAGATTGACGTTGTATTTCATGTTGTTGAGCAGGGCACCTACCCTGCCGCGGCCGCGCCAAAACCGCGACTCCCTAGCAAGCCTTCAAATTCCTGACGGCAGATAGAGTAGCGCCCGCATTTCGCGCTGCGTGAGCATCTACTCACGTTCGCGCCCAAGGGCAGCAATTGTTCACAGTCGTAACAGCCGGCGGCATAGATTCCGTGAGAATGCCCCGAAAGCGTGGTGGCTCAAGCACCGAAAAGCCCGGCAAAACGGACCGCTTTCCCCTCGGAGAGGGTGGGGCAATGCGCCGGCTTAGGCTTAGAACTGCCAGCCCAGCGGCTTCAGCAGTTGCGCCGTCTCGAACAGCGGCAGACCCATGATGCCGGTGTAGCTGCCGTCGATGTGCTCGATCCATGCGGCCGCCTGGCTCTGGATCGCATAGGCCCCGGCCTTGCCGTGCGACTCGCCGCTCGCGACGTAGCGCACGATCTCGTCGGAGGTCAGCCGGCACAGTCGCACGGTCGACACCTGCAGCCGCAGCTGGGGCTCGAAGGCCGCATGCGGTCCTTCGACCACGGCCACCGCCGTCAGCACCTGGTGGGTCTGGCCCGACAGGGCCTCGAGCATGTGCGCCGCTTCCTCATCATCGGCCGGCTTGCCGAGAATGCGGTCGCCCAGCACCACGGTAGTGTCGGCGCACAGGATCGGCGCCGCCTGCAGTGCCCGCTGAAGCAGGCGCGCCCGCGCCGCCTCCAGCTTGGCGAGCGTCACGCGCTGCACATAGTTGGCCGCCGCCTCTCCGGGCAGCACGGCTTCCAGCGCCTCGCTGTCCTCGTCGGCGCCGGGCAGCAGCAGTTCGTGGCGCACGCCGATCTGCAGCAGCAGCTGGCGGCGCCGCGGACTCTGCGAAGCCAGGTAGAGGAATTCGGGCACGCTCGCTACTCGCGGTGATAGGGGTGGCCGGCGTTGACCGACCACGCCCGGTACAGCGCTTCGGCGAGCAAGACCCGTGCGAACGCGTGAGGCAGCGTCAGGTCCGACAGACGCAGCGTCTCGTCGGCGCCGTCCTTGAGCGTGTCGGCCAGGCCATCGGGGCCGCCGATCAGCAGCGCCACGTCGCGGCCGTCGAGCTGCCAGGCCTGCAGCCTCTGCGCCAGCTGCTGGGTGGTCAGGCGGGTGCCGCGCTCGTCGAGCACGACACGGCGCACGCCCCTGGCGCAGGCCGCCTCGATGCGCTGCGCCTCGGCGGCCTTCATGGCGTCCACGGTCTTGCCTTGGGTGCGTGGCTCCGCCTTCACCGCCTTCAGTTCCACGCGCCAATCGGCGGGAAAGCGCTTGAGGTAATCCTCGCAGGCCGTTTCGGCCCAGGCTGGCAGGCGCTGGCCGACGGCGACCAGCGCGAGCTTCATGCGCGCGACGTCTTGCGCGACGGCGCGGCCTTCTTCGCGGGAGCGCGCTTCGTGGCCGGCGCGCGGGTGGTCGGGGCCGACCGGGTCGGTGTCTTCTTTGCGA
The DNA here is from genome assembly GCF_000576205.1 of Methylibium sp. T29. Classification (NCBI taxonomy): domain Bacteria; kingdom Pseudomonadati; phylum Pseudomonadota; class Betaproteobacteria; order Burkholderiales; family Sphaerotilaceae; genus Methylibium; species Methylibium sp. T29. The sequence continues at coordinate 3,064 of NZ_AZND01000326.1, forward strand.
CCGGCGCAGAAGCCGCCGTCTTGCGGGCCGGCGCCTTCCTGGCCGCAGGCGCCTTGGC
>NZ_AZND01000327.1:0-3119 GCF_000576205.1 Methylibium sp. T29
GCTGCCATTCGGCGCCGGCGGGCAGGTGCGCGCGCAGCGCCGCCGCCATCGCGTCGCGTTGCGCGGCATGGCGCGCGCGCACGGTCGGCACATGGCGATCGAGCAGGCCGTCTCGCACGACCTCGTGGACGATGCGCTGGTTGAAGCCCGGCGTGTGCAGGTCGGCCGCCTGCTTGACCTGCAGCAGCTTCGGATACAGCGCCGGCGGCGCCACCACATACCCCAGCCGCAGGCCGGGCGCGAGGATCTTCGAGAACGAGCCGAGGTAGATCGTGCCCTGCGGCCAGCGCGCGGCCAGCGGCGCCGGTGGCGGGGCGTCGAACCACAGCTCGCCATAGGGGTTGTCCTCGACCAGCGGCAGCGCAGCCGCCTGCGCCGCCGCCACCAGGGCCTCGCGACGGGCCTCCGAGATCACCCGCCCGGTCGGGTTCTGGAAGTTCGGCAGCAGGTACGCGAAGCGCGCGCCCGCGGCGCCGGCCAGGGCCTCGGGCTTCGGACCCTCGTCGTCGGAGGCGAGCGCGGCGAACGCCGGCTCGCAGGGCGCGAAGGCCTGCAGCGCGCCCAGGTAGGTGGGCGTCTCCACCGCGACCGCGCTGCCGGCATCGATCAGCAGCTTGCCGACCAGGTCCAGCCCCTGTTGCGAGCCGGTGGTGACCAGCACCTGCCCGGGTTCGACCACGACGCCGTCGTTGGCGAGCCGGGCCGCGACCCACTCGCGCAGCGGCCCGTAGCCTTCGCTCGCGGCGTACTGCAGCGCCTCCCGTGGGGTGTCGCGCAGCACCCGGGCGCTGGCCTCGCGCAGCGCCTCGACCGGGAAGCCGTCCGGCGACGGCAGGCCGCCGGCCAGTGACAGCACGCCGGGCCGTTCGGCCAGTTTCAGGATCTCGCGGATCGCGGAAGGATTCATGCGCTCGGTGCGCCGCGCCAGGGTCCAGGTCATCGGGGGTCTCCTCGAGGGGTGTCGTCGAGCATCCAGTCCAGCGCCTGCTGCACATGCAGCCACGTGCTGTCGAAGCCGGGCAGCGGCAGCGCGGCGGGATCGAGCAGCAGGCCCAGCTCGGTGCAACCGAGCACGACGCCCTGGGCACCGTCGGCGGCCAGCCGGTCGACGATCGACAGGGTCGCTTGCCGGGAGGCGTCGCGCACGATGCCGCGGCACAGCTCGTCGAAGATCAGCTGCTGCAGCGTGGCCCGGTCGGCCTCGCCCGGCACCTGCATCTCGACACCGTGGCGCTGCCGCAGGTGGTCGCGCAGGAAGTCCTGCTCCATCGTGAAGCGCGTGCCCAGCAGCCCGATGCGCGTCAGACCCGCCGCCCGCAGCGCCGCACCGATCGCGTCGCCGATGTGCAGCAGGGGCAGACCGCAGGCTTGTTGTACCGTCGGCGCCACGCGGTGCATCGTGTTGCTGGCGATCAGCAGCCCCTCGGCCCCGGCATCGCGCAATCCGCAGGCGGCCACCGCCAGTTGCTCGGCCGCAGCGGCCCAGCGGCCCTCGCGCTGCAGCGCCGCGACCGGCTCGAAGTCGAGGTTGTGCAGCCGCAGCGATGCACTGTGCAGGCCCCCGAGGCGCTGCGCGACGCCGCGGTTGAGATCGCGGTAGTAGATCAGCGTGGATTCCCAGCTCATGCCGCCGAGCACGCCGAGCGTCCTCATGCCGCCCCCCGCACCGGCATGCGCTTGCCGATGAACACCGTGGCGATCACCGCGAGCGCGAAGGCCAGGGTCAGCGCGTCGAGCCGCTCGCCCAGCAACGGCACCGCCGCCAGCATCGACACGAAGGGCTGCAGCAGCTGCACCTGGCTCACGCGCACCGTGCCGCCGAGCGCGAGGCCGCGGTACCACGCGAAGAAGCCCAGCCACATCGAGAACAGCGCCACATAGCCGAAGCCCAGCCAGGCGCCGCCGCGCACCGCACCGAAATCCACGCTGGCGGCAGCCAGAGCGTCAGCGGCAGCGTGAGCGGCAGCGCGCCGACCAGCACCCAGCAGATCACCTGCTCGGGACGCATCGCGGTCGACAGCCGCGCGCCGTAGACATAGCCGACGGAGCCGCTCGCCACCGCGATCAGCAGCAGGCCGTCGGCCAGGCTCAGGCGCCCGCCGCCCTGAAGCGCGGCGTAGCCGAGCACCAGGCCGCAGCCGGCCAGCGCGCAGATCCAGAACCCGCGCGAGGGCCGCTGCCGCAGCACCAGCACCGCGACCACCGCGGTGCCGAGCGGCAGCACGCCGGTGATGACGGCGGCGTGGATCGCCGCCACCTCGCGGAGCGCCAACGCCAGGAACAGCGGGAAGCCGATCACGACACCGCTGGCGGTGACCGCGAACTCGCGCAGCTGGTGTCGCTGCGGCTGCGGCGCGCGCGCGACCCACAACCACAGCGCCGACAGCAGCCCGGCCACCGCAGCCCGCCCGGCGGTGACGAACAGCGGTGTGAGCTGCGGGTCGCCGACATCGCCGACCGCGAGCCGCGTCATCGGCGTCGTGATCGCGAAGATCACCACCCCCAGCAGCCCGAGCCACAGGCCGCGCACTTCGTCGCGGTGGCGGGCGGCAGAACCGGCGGCATTCACGGGCAGGGCTTGTATCGGCATGCGAAAGCACTGTACGCTTCGAACCAATACACCAACAGTACAGAATCTCGCATCAACTACCGATCTGTACTGGCGCTCCCGACGACACACGCCGCCATGCTGACCCGTGACGCCACCACCACGCTGACCGAGCAACTCGCCGAGCGCTACGCCGAGCGCATCCGCAGCCGCCTGCTGGCGCCCGGCGCGCGGCTGCCGTCGGTGCGCGACTGCGCGCAGCGGCACGGCGTGAGCCCGCACACCGTGGTGGCCGCCTACGACCAGCTGCTTGCCCAGGGACTGATCGAGGCCCGTCGCCAGCGCGGCTTCTTTGTGCGCAATGCCGTCGCGCCGGCACGCAGCGCGCGTGCCGCGGCCCCGGCGGAAAGCCGTCCGGTCGCGCCGGTCGACGCAACGGCCTTGATCCGCAGCATGTTCCACCACCCCGGCACCCGGCCCTCGCCCGGCCTGGGCACGCTGCCGCCCGAGTGGCTGGATCTCTCTCTGCTCGGCGGCGCGCTGCGCCGCGTGAGCCAGGGCGACGGGCTGG
>NZ_AZND01000328.1:0-3109 GCF_000576205.1 Methylibium sp. T29
CCGGCCGGGCGGGGCGCGGCGCGCGCGCCCGTAGAATTTGTGGTTCTGCTTGCGCACTGAACCGAGGAACTCCGATGTCTATGTCCGACCGCGACGGCAAGATCTGGATGGACGGCCAACTGGTCGACTGGCGCGACGCCAAGATCCACGTGCTGACCCACACCCTGCACTACGGTTGCGGTGCATTCGAGGGCGTGCGCGCGTACAACACCATCAAGGGCACGGCGATCTTCCGGCTGCGCGAGCACACCGAGCGGCTCTTCAACAGCGCCAAGATCCTGCGCATGAAGATCCCGTTCTCGCTGGAGCAGGTGATGGACGCGCAGCGCGAGGTGGTGCGCGTCAACAAGCTGGAGAGCTGCTATCTGCGGCCGCTGACCTGGATCGGCGACAAGAAGCTCGGCGTCAGTCCCAAGGGCAACACCATCCACCTGATGATCGCCGCCTGGCCCTGGGGCGCCTACCTCGGCGAGGAAGGGCTCAAGCGCGGCATCCGCGTCAAGACGTCGAGCTACACGCGCCACCACGTCAACATCACGATGACGCAGGCCAAGGCCGTGAGCAACTACAGCAACTCCATCCTCGCCAACATGGAGGCCACCGACGACGGCTACGACGAGGCGCTGCTGCTCGACGCCTCGGGCTTCGTCAGTGAAGGCGCGGGCGAGAACATCTTCGTCATCAAGAACGGCGTGATCTACACGCCCGACCTGTCGGCCGGCGCGCTGAACGGCATCACGCGCAACACCGTGTTCTCGATCGCAGCCGACCTGGGGCTGAAGATCGTCGAGAAGCGCATCACGCGCGACGAGGTCTACATCGCCGACGAGGCCTTCTTCACCGGCACCGCCGCCGAGGTCACGCCGATCCGCGAACTCGACCGCATCGAGATCGGCATCGGCTCGCGCGGCCCGATCACCGAGAAGATCCAGTCGGCCTTCTTCGACATCGTCAACGGCCGCAACGCCAAGTACGCCGAATGGCTGGCCGCAGTCTGAACCTCTCCACCCTGACGGACCCTCCTGTATGAGCCGCCCACCGCAAGCCGTCGTCGAAGTCACCGCCCAGGACCTGCAGGGCCCGGGCGTGGTGTTCTGCCCGAACCCGAAGATGCCGCTGTGGAGCGCGCACCCGCGTGTCTTCATCGACGTGGCCCACGCCGAAGGCAAATGCCCGTACTGTGGCACCGTCTACCGGCTGAAGGCCGGTGAGAAGCTGCACGCCCATTGAGCCGGGCGGCGGTGCGATGACCCGCGCACTGGTCATCGCGCCGCAGTGGATCGGCTACGCCGTGATGGCCGAGCCGATGCTGGCGGTGCTGGCGGCGCGCGGCGAACACCTGACGGTGGCGGCGCTGCCGTCGGTCGCACCCTTGTTCCAGGCCATGCCGCAGGTGGCCGAGGTGATCACGCTGCCGTTCGTGCACGGGCGGCTCGACTGGTCGGCCCGGCGGGCGCAGGCTCGCCAGATCAAGGGGCGCTTCGACGTGGCCTACGTGCTGCCGAACTCGCTCAAGTCGGCGCTGCTGCCGTGGCTGGCGCGCATCCCGCGCCGCGTCGGGTACCAAGGCGAGGCCGGCTGGTGCTGCTGAACGAGCGCCTGCCCAACCCCGTCGGCGAGCCGCCGCTGGTCGCCTTCTACGGCGCGCTCGCCGGAGGCCTGCCGCCGCGCGCACGGCCCCGCCTGCATCTGGCGCACGGGCGCATCGACGACCTGCTCGCGCGCTGCGGGCTCGCGCCGCAGGCCTACTGGGTGCTGGCTCCCGGGGCGGAGCAGGGCGCCACCCGCCGCTGGCCGGCTGCGGCCTATGCGGCGCTGGCCGAGGAACTGCACGCGCTCCATGGCCAGCCGGTATGGCTGGTCGGTGCCGAGACGGAACGGCCGGTCTGCGAGGAGATCGCCGCCCTGGTGCACGGAGGGCACTGCCGGGTGCAGGCCGGTGCGGGCTCGCTCGCGGACGCCATGGCCCTGATTGCGGGGGCGCGCGGCGTGGTCAGCAACGACTCGGGGTGGATGCACATGGCAGCGGCCTTTGGCGTGCCGCAGGCCGCCGTGTTCGGCGCCACCAGCCCGCAGCACACGCCGCCCTTGAACCGGCATGCGCGCGTGCTGTGGCTGCAGACCCTGCGCGGCGTGGAGCATCTCGATTGCCAGCCCTGCTACGCACACGAGTGCCGCTTCGGGCACCTGAAATGCCTGTCCGGCATCGCGCCGGAGCGCGTTCACGCCGCGTTGCAGGACGCGCTGGCGAGCAGCGCGGCCCGCCCCGGCTGAGCGGTCGGGGCGCTGCCTTGGGCGCTCAGCGACCGTAGAACACGTAGTCGGCCGCGTAGCTCACGACCTGTTGTTCACCCTTGTTCGCCGCCGCGCAAGCCGCGGCCGGCGCCACGCCGCCGACCGTCTTCAGGCGCTGGATGTAGGTCACGCCCTGCATCGCGCCACTGCCCATTGCCGGGTCGGCCTTCACCAACTGCAGCGGGATGCTGCCGGGCTGGTTGGGGGCCACCGCGAGCTGCTTGCCGGTGACCTTCGAGCCGTCGTTCGACTCCCAGGTGGCGGGCGGGCCGTAGTACTTGCCGACTGCCTTGCCGTCGGCGTCCTGCAGGCCGGCCACCGGGCCGACGAACACCCATTCATGCTGTCCGGCTGCATCCTTCTTCTCGCGGCATTCGTAGGTGATCTTGCCGCCGGTGGTGGTGGTCCACAGCTTCTGGGCCTCGCCGGCCGGCACGCGCACCGACTCGGGCAGGCTCGCGTTGTCGATCGTCTTCGGGGACGTCATCGGTTGCATGGCGCAGGCGCCCAGAGTGAGGGCAGCGCAGGCGGTGATCAGGTTCAGGCGCATAGGGGTCTCCGTAGGTGGGTGGGTGTTCGGGGGCGAGCCCCTCACCCCTGCACTACGGAGACGGCGCGCCGGCAGATGCACCACCGCCGACAGAATTTTCAAGTCAGATCTGCAGCTTCCCGACGGACAGGATCGGTCCGGTCGGTGCGCCGGTCGGCGAGCCGCCGCTCGGCTCCAAGCTGACCGCGAACGCTGCCGTGTCGCGCAGCAGCAGCCCGCGCCGCACCGTGGTGGCCTGCTCGCCCGACACCAGGCCCAGCGAGC
>NZ_AZND01000329.1:0-3103 GCF_000576205.1 Methylibium sp. T29
GCCCTGGCCCACGATGCCGCGCCGCTTCGGCGAGCTGGCCGCGCGGGCCGCGGCGCAGGCCGGCTACTCCGGCTTCGCGCCCGACGCCTGCCTGATCAACCGCTACGAGCCGGGCGCTCGACTGAGCCTGCACCAGGACCGCAACGAGCGCGACTTCAGCGCGCCCATCGTCTCGGTGTCGCTGGGCCTGCCGGCGGTCTTCCTGTTCGGCGGTGGCCGGCGCAGCGACCCCACCACGCGGGTGCCGCTGGTGCATGGCGATGTGGCGGTGTGGGGCGGCCCGTCGCGGCTGCGCTACCACGGCGTGCTGGCCCTGAAGGACGGTGAACACGCGGCGACCGGGAACTGCCGCATCAACCTCACCTTCCGGCGTGCGGGTTGACCGTGCACGGGGCGCGCCGTCCTCGCGGCGAGAACAGGCTCCCATGACGACACGAACCAGGCGCTGGTGCGGGGCCCTCGTCGCCGGTCTCTGCGCCGTCGGTGCGGCCGCCGCCGACGAGCGAGAGGCCCCGCCGCGCCGGCTCTACGACTTGAGCACCGAGACCGGCATGCCGCACCTCGACGAGAACCTGCGCTACGCGGTGCGCAGGGAGCAACGCTGTCTCGCCGTGGCCGACCGCGCGACGGTGTTCTGGATGCTGCAGGACGTGTCGCTGCAGGACTGCCGCCTCGAGCCGTTGGATGACGCCACCTACCGGCTGGCCTGCCACGGCGGCCACGGCACCACCGGCGATGCGCGCTGGCAGTCCGACGCGCGCGATCGGTGGACCGGCACGCTGAACGTGCGCCTGGGCGGCAAGAACATGACCTTCTTCCAGCGCGTCACCGCCACGCCGGTCGGCGAGTGCGGCGACGCGCATGCGCGGCCCTAGCTAGAGCGGCAGCGCCGTGGTGTTCTTCACTTCCTCCATCACCGCGTAGGTGCGCGTCTCGCGCACGCCGGGCAGCGCCCAGATCACGCTGGCCAGCATCTCGCGGTAGGCCGCCATGTCGGCCACGCGCGTCTTGATCAGGTAGTCGAAGCCGCCGGCCACCAGGTGGCATTCCAGGATCTCGGGCCGCACCTGCACCGCGGCCCGAAAGCTCTCCATCACGTCGGGCGCCGTGCGGTCCAGCATCACCTCGATGAACACCAGCATCGCCGCGCCCAGCCGCGCCGGATTCAGGCGCGCCTCGTAGCCGAGGATCACGCCGTCGCGCGTGAGCCGCTTCACCCGCTCCAGCACGGCCGTCGGCGACAGATGCACCTGCTGCGCGAGTTCGAGGTTGGTGATGCGGCCATCGCGCTGCAGCACGCGCAGGATGCGCTGGTCGGTGCGGTCCAGGCCCTCGATGGCCCGTGGTGGGGGCTCGGCGACCGCGGCCCCCGCGCGGGCGGCCTTGGGCTTCGTGCTGGATTTTGTGCGGCTGGAAGGCATGAGCTTGGTGAATCATTCGGCAAGGACGGCCTTACGCTAACAGGAACGGCGGCCAACGGGGCGGCCGGTCCACGCCGATCGAGGTCTGCCACCATGCCGCTGCCCACCGCCACGCCCGCCGCCCGCCTGCCGTCGCCGCTGCGCGACGAGGCGTCCGTTCTCCAGGCCCGGTTGGCGGCGCTGGCCGGAGCGCTCGACTGGGCCGGCGTGCAGGCGCTGGCGCGTCGCTGGGTGCAGGCGGTGCGCGACGAACCGGCGCCGTTCTGGGCCATGGAGTCGCTGCTGCGCGAGTACCCGATCTCCAGCGCCGAAGGCCTGGCGCTGATGCGGCTGGCCGAGCGCTGCTGCGCGTGCCCGATGCCGCCACCGCGATCGCGCTGACCGCCGACCAGCTGGGCCGCGCCGATTTCGACACCGCCGCCACCGGCGGCGACGGCCCGCACAAGAGGCTGGCCAGCCTGTCGGCCAGCGCGATCGCGCTGTCCAAGAAGTTCCTGCCCGACGGCGAGCACCCGCCCGGCCTGCTGCAGCGCCTGGGCGCGCAGACCGTGGTGGCGGCGACGGTGCGCGCCATCCAGTTGCTGGGCCGGCAGTTCGTGCTCGGCCAGTCGATCGCCGAGGCGCTGGGCGAGGCCCGCAGTCAGCGCCAGGCCCAGCCGCAACTGCGCTTCAGCTTCGACATGCTGGGCGAGGGCGCCCGCACCGCGCACGATGCGCAGCGCTACCTGCGCTCCTACCGCGACGCCATCGCGGCCATTGCCGCCACCGCCGTGGCCGGTGCCGGCCCGGAAGCCAACGACGGCATCTCGATCAAGCTGTCGGCGCTGTTCCCGCGCTACGAAGATGCGCAGCGGGCGCGCGTCTTCGCCGAGCTGCTGCCGCGCGTGCTGGGTCTGATCGACGACGCAGCGGCGGCCGACGTCAACCTCACCGTGGATGCCGAAGAGAGCGATCGGCTCGAACTCTCGCTCGAGCTGATCGACGCTGCTGCCGCGCACATCGCCGCGCGCCACCCGCGCTGGCGCGGCTTCGGCCTCGCGATCCAGGCCTACCAGACGCGCGCCGAGGAATGCGTGCACGAGGTCGCGCGCATCGCCCGCCACCACGGCCTGCGCTTCATGGTGCGGCTGGTCAAGGGCGCCTACTGGGACGGCGAGATCAAGCGCGCGCAGGAGCTCGGCTTGGCCGCCTACCCGGTGTTCACGCACAAGCACCACACCGACATCTCCTACCTCGCGTGCGCGAAGGCGCTGCTCGACCACGCCGACGTCATCTACCCGCAGTTCGCCACCCACAACGCCGGCACCGTCGCGGCCATCGTGCAGATGGCGCGGGTGCGCGGCACGCCGTTCGAGTTGCAACGGCTGCACGGCATGGGGGAGGGTGTGTACCGCGAGGTGTCGCGGTACACACCTCCCGCTCCCCCCGCTCAAGCGGGGGCTTGCCGGTGCGCATCTACGCGCCGGTCGGCGAGCACCGCGACCTGCTGGCCTACCTGGTGCGCCGCCTGCTGGAGAACGGCGCCAACTCGTCGTTCGTGCACCAGCTGGCCGACCCGCAGGTCGATGTCGACGCGCTGCTCGCGTCGCCGCTGCAGGCCGCGCCCGAGCCGGGCCAGCCGTCGCCGCTGCTGCTCTACGGCAGCGCGCGTCGCAACGCGCTGGGCGTCGACCTGAGCATCG
>NZ_AZND01000330.1:0-3103 GCF_000576205.1 Methylibium sp. T29
CCGAGCGCCGTGAGCGCAGCGAACAGAGCGAGTTCCGCGGCCCGGCCATGCAACCGAGCACCGCAGGGAAGCCGGCGCCGAGCGCCGGCCGCCGAACCCGTGCACTCCGGCCCGGCCGGCCACGCCCCGGCGGCTCGGTCCGAGCGCTGCTCCAGACAGCTTGTCGGTCGACACGGTCCGCGCTCGCCTCAGATCGACCCGACCACACCCTCGACCAGGTAGTTCATCTTCTCGAGCTCGAGGTCGGTCTGCTTCAGCACCTTGCCGGCCGGGATGACCACCGCGCCCTTGTTGTCCTTCAGTCCGCCGGTGAAGATGTCGAACGAGCCGGCGATCATCTTGGCCTTGATGCCGTCGGCGGCCGTCTTCGCGGCCTCCGGCACCATCGGGCCGTAGGCCGACATCTTCACGTAGCCTTCCTTCAGGCCGCCGCGCAGGAAGTTCGGGTGCGGCTTGCCGGCCTGCGCCGCCTCGATGATGGTCTTGTAGGCGGTGAGCCAGTTCCACTCGGCGCCGGTCAGGTAGGCATTGGGCGCGAGCTTGGCCTGGCTGGCGTGGTAGCCGCAGACCATCTTGCCGCGCTTGGCGGCGGTCTCGACGATCACCTTCGGGCCGTCGACGTGCATCGTGAACACGTCGGCACCCTGGTCGGCCAGGCTGTTGGTGGCCTCGGCCTCCTTGACGGCCATCGACCACTCGCCGGTGAAGATGACCGTGCAGGTGATCTTGGGGTCGACCGAGCGCGCGCCCATCGTGAAGGCGTTGATGTTGCGCAGCACCTGCGGGATCGGCTTGGCGGCCACGAAGCCGAGCTTCTTGCTCTTGCTCATGTGGCCGGCGATCACGCCGTTGAGGTACTGGCACTCGTCGATGTAGCCGAAGAAGCTGCCGGTGTTCTTGGGGTGCTTGCCCTCGGTCCACATGCCGCCGCAGTGCGAGAAGCGCACGTCGGGGTACTTGGCGGCGAGCGCCAGCATGTGCGGGTCGAAGTAGCCGAACGAGGTGGGGAACAGCAGCTTGGCGCCGTCCTGCACGATCATGCCGGTCATGGTCTTCTGCACCGCGGTGGTCTCGGGAACGTTCTCCTCCTCGACGACCTTGATGCCGGGCAGCTTCTTCACCTCGGCCGCGGCGGCGGCCTGCGCCTGGTTGTAGCCGAAGTCGTCCTTCGGGCCGACGTAGATCACGCCGATGGTCATCTTGGTCTGGGCCTGCGCGGCGCGCAGTGCCCAGGGCGAGGCGGTGGCCAGGCCGGCGGCCGACAGTTGCGCCAGGGCGCGGCGGCGGGAGGCCCGGAAATCGTGTTGCGTCATGGTTCCTTCTTCCTCGATGTGGATGGCACGGCAGCAGCGGGACGGGGCATCCGCAACCGGCGCGGCCGGTCTTGGTGCACGTATTGGTATACAAGATGGAATACGCAAATGCCGTGCCTGCGGCCGGCTGCCGCAGCGGCGCGGCGGATGGGGCGGTGGAGCGATGCGCAGCCCGGCCCCGGCGCCCAGAGGCGCCGGAAACGGCAGGGGGTGGCAGCGTGGGTGGCGCGTCAGCGCGCGAGCTGCGCGCGGGCCTGCTGGAGCATCGCCAGCGTGATCTTGCGGACCTCGGACTTGCTCTGCTCGACGTGGCTGCGCAGCAGCAGCTGGGCCTGGTCGAGCTTGCGCTGCATCACTGCGCGCAGGATCTTGGCGTGCTCGGTGTAGGTGGCGTCGATGCGGTCGCCGCGCGTGAAATCGAGCCGGCGGATGATGCGGATGCGCTCGGTCACGTCCCAGTGGACGCGGGCGATCTCGGCGTTGCCGGCGGCGCGCACCAGCGTGGCGTGGAACTGCTCGTCGAGTGCACCGACTTCGCGCCCGTCGCTCAGGCGTTCGGCGGCCGGCAGCAGCCAGGTCTTCTTCAGCGCGTCGAGTTCGGGCGAGGAGTCTTCGGCACGGGCGCACAGCTTGGCCACGCTGGCCAGCTCGAGCAGCACGCGCAGGTCGTAGAGCTGCTCGAGCTTGTCGAAATCGATCGGCCGCACGTACCAGCCCGATTTCGATTCCACTTCGAGGAAGCCCTCGTTGCGCAGCCGGAACAGTGCCTCGCGCACCGGGGTGCGGCTGACGCCGAGGCGGGTGCCGATCTCGGCCTCGGAGAAGCGGTCGCCGGGCACCAGCAGGAAATCGTGGATCTCGGCCTTGAGCCGGGCGTAGGCCTGTTCGGCGAGGTTGCTGCGCACTGCGGTGGCGGGCAGCGCGGTGGCCGGGGCTGCTGCGGCGGTGGCGCGCGCGCGGGAGGCGGCGGTTGCGGGACGGCGGGCGGGACGCGTGCTCATCGCGCGAGTCTAGACGGCGCTCGGAACTCAGCCATCGATCAGGCTCACGTGCGCGGCCACCACGCGCCAGCCGCCGTCGGCGAAGCGCACCCAGGTCTGGCTCTGGCGGCCGATGCGGGCGTCGCCGTCGCGGTGGAACTCGGTCATCGCGGTGGCGAAGTCCTGACCGTAGGTGGTGATCACGGTGAGCGCGAGGCGGCGTGCCAGGCCCTGCGAGGGGCGCGCGCGGCGGAAGGCGCGGATCGCGTCGATGCCGACCAGGTTCTCGGCGGTGCCGTAGCGCACCGTGTGCGCGCTCGGCCAGAACAGCGCGTCGAGCACGTCGATGCGGTTGTGGACCAGCGCGTCCTCGTAGCGCGCGAACACGGCCTGCATCTCGGCCAGCACCTCGGGGCGGTTGATGTCGTGGTCTTCGGTCATCGCCGATCTTCCTTCGGATTCAGTCGAGCGCGGCGACCGGCGAGCGCGCGACGCCGGCGGCCTCGAGCGCGGCACCGACGCGCAGCGCATGGTCCTCGCGCCAGGGGGCGGCGATCACCTGCACGCCGATCGGCAGGCCCGGCTGCGCCTCGCTGCAGCCCCACACCGGCACCGCGCACACCGGCAGGCCGATGCAGGAGATCGGCTGCGTCAGCAGGCCCAGGCTGGGCCGGGCCGGCAGCCGCTGGCCGTTCAGCTCCAGCCACTCGGTGCCGAGCAGTGGCGCGACGCAGGGCGTGGCCGGCGCCAGCAGCACGTCGACCTGGCCGAACAGCTCCGCCGCGCGCTGTGCGAACCAGCGCCGCACGC
>NZ_AZND01000331.1:0-3103 GCF_000576205.1 Methylibium sp. T29
ACGCTTCTTCATGGAGCAGACCGCCAAGGGCATTGCGACGGCGGGGGTGCTGGGTCCGCTGTGGCCGATGATCGCGAACTCCGCGGACATCACCAAGGCCTACCCGGACGAGCTGATGTCGATCGACGCCTGGTCCAAGGGCAAGATCAAGACCGGTGACTTCATCACCGCCGAGAACGTCGACATCGTCAAGGATCTGCTCGACCCGGTGGCGTACCAGGAAGTCAAGACCATGGGGCGGCGCATCCGCATCGTGCCCACCACCAAGGATGTGACCCGGATGTTCCCGCACGAATATCTGGAGGCGACCTTGCGCAACCAGGGCAAGGCGAAGTTCGATGCCGGCGGCAACATCGTGTCGCCCGATGGCAAGCCCTGGATCGGCGGCAATCCCTTCCCCGACGCGAAGACCGGTGTGGAGGTGGCGGCCAACCTTACGCTGTGCTGGGGTCGCCACGACAACTCCATCTACGCCATCCGCGACTGGGAGATCGCGCCCGACGGTTCGCAGAGCTACCAGTACGACTTCGCCTGGGTGGAAGAGAACTCGGTCGCACGTGCTCAGGCCAAGAGCTTTCCCGGGGGCGAGGACAAGCTGCGCTACCAGGCCGTGTTCTTCACCTCGCCGGTCGATGTGAAGGGCACCAGCTACCTGAGCACCTGGTACTACGACCAGCGCAAGTTCCCCGATCTCTCCGGTTACCTGCCGGCCTTCAAGCGCGTGCGCAAGTTCCCGACCAACCAGCGCTTCGAGCCGCTGGTGGCCGGCGTGAACTTCTATCTGTCCGACGCCTGGGCGTCCGGCGATCCCATGCTGACCTGGGGCAACTACAAGATCGTCGGTCGCGGCCCGATGCTCGGTGCGCAGTCGCAGACCTGGTACGGCGACCACCCGAACTGGGAACGCCCGGTGCATGGTGGCCCGAAGGGCATCACCTTCTTCGACACCAACATGGAGCTGTGCCCCGACGTGGTGGTGTTCGAGGCCGAACCCGTGGGCTACCCGCGCGCGCCGGTCAGCAAGAAGCGGGTGTGGGTCGACACGCGGAACATGATGTTCGTGGCCTACGTGACCTACGACCGCCGCGGCGATCTCTTCAAGTCCTTCGAGCCGCAGTTCAGCCTGTACGAGAAGGGCGACAAGAAGCTGATGGACGGCAGCCACACCGCGTGGTCGTGGACCGCGGTGACCTGCCACAACATCCAGGACGGCCGCATGACGCGCTTCCTGCAGACCAAGAGCATCGCCGGAGGCGTTTCGCAGGGCTACAACGTCGAGGGCACCTTCGACAAGTACCTGACCGAGCAGGCGCTGCAACGTCTGGGGACCTGAGCATGTCCGAAGGTCGGCAACACGCGCGGCCCGCCGCTCGCGCCGGGCTGTTCGCGCGGTTCGCGGCGATGGCGGTGCTGCTGTCGGGGGCTGCGGTGTCGATGGCGGCACCGCCGTCATCCGGCGCCAAGCTTCTGCGCCACGGCACGGCGCACGATGCCTTGTACGACGTGGTGTTCGAAGGGGAGAAGGGCATCGCGGTGGGGGCGTTCGGCAACGTGCTGGCCACGGCCGACGGCGGGGCGACATGGCAGGTCCAGGCCTTCCCGATGAAGCACCTGGCGCTGATGGCCGTGGCGATGCGCGAAGGCAAATGCATCGCCGTCGGCCAGACCGGCCTGGTGTATGCGGCAGCCGACTGCAAGACCTGGAAGGCTGCGCCCTCCATGACCAAGTCGCGCCTGCTCGCCGTCGACGTCACCCGCCAAGGCCTCGCCTACGCCGTGGGCGCCTTCGGCACCATCCTCAAGTCCACCGACTGGGGCCAGTCCTGGGCCGTGCAGACCGTCGACTGGAGCACCATCACCGACGACGGCGCCGAACCCCACCTCTACGACATCCACGTCGCCGAGGACGGCAGCGTCACCGCCGTGGGCGAATTCGAACTCGTCCTGCGCAGCAGCGACGGCCAGCAGTGGAAAGCCCTGCACAAGGGAGAACGCTCCCTGTTCGGCCTGTCCGTCGTCGAAGGCGGCAAGAAGATGTACGCCAGCGGCCAGAGCGGCGCGCTGCTCAGCAGCGCCGACGGCGGCGCCACCTGGACCTCGCACAAGACCGGCACCGGCGCCATCCTGACCGGCGTGCACGCGACCGCCCAGGGCGAAGTGCTCGCCAGCGGCATCAACGCCGTGGTCCTCAGCCGCGACGGCGGGGCCACCTGGAGCCCGCTGAACTCCAAGCTCGTGCGCAACGCCTGGTACCAGGCGCTCGCTGCGAGCGAAGGCACCGGCGGCAAGCGGCGCCTGGTGGCGGTGGGAGCCGGTGGAACGATCCTGGAACTCGATCTTTGACCTACAACGAGGAGACAACAGCGTGAAGAAGATTCGTACAGAAATCTCTCAGCGGCACGCCATCGCAGCAGCTGCGTTGGTCGCGCTGTGTGGGTCGGCCCAGGCGGCCGAATGGGCCGTGTCGGGCTTCATCCGACAGGAGTTGGCGGTCAAGACCACCGACGACCAGAACCTCACCAACCAGGGCGGCAACTCCACCAACGGCGTGAGCTACACCAACAACGGTGTGGCCGCGGGGCTCTCGCCCACCCTGACCCGCCCGGCGGAGTACAAGAAGGACGCCGACATCAACTGGTTCGCCACGCGAGTCGACCTCAACTTCGACGGCAAGCTCACCGAGTCGCTCAAGGCCACCATCAAGCTGCGCGGCATCCTCGACGAGACCCGCGTCGTCGAGAGCGCCTACGGCACGCGCACCGTCGGCGGCGCCAGCACCGGCGTGGGCGACATCAACTCCGGCAGCAGCTTCCGCCAGGCCTTCGGCGGCACCGCCGGCGGCCCGCTGGCCTACGCCACCGACCGCGCGCTGATCGACCTGCCCGCCTTCTACCTCGACTACAACAACGGCCCGCTGTGGATCCGTGCCGGCAACCAGCAGATCGCCTGGGGCGAGGCGCTGTTCTTCCGCGTGGCCGACCAGCCCAACGGCCTGGACCTGCGCGGCCACCTGTTCGGCGTCGCCGCCGAAGAGTACTCCGACACCCGCCGCTCCGCGCTCGGCCTGCGCGCCAACTACCGCGTCAACGAGAAGATGGACGTT